>DASQZE010000037.1:0-7349 GCA_035638875.1 Longimicrobium sp. | reverse complement strand
GAGCAGCGTGGTCGCATGGCGCCCGCCGAACAGCGTGTCGGTGCCGGCGCCGCCACCCATCGCGGCGAGCCCGCCGCCCTTCCCCGCCTGCAGCAGCACCACGGGGATGAGGATCAGGGCGTCGATAATCAGCAGGATCAGCAGAAACGTGAACACGGCCGGCCTGGAAAAATGCGGATGGGAGGTCCCTATGGGGAAACGATTTAAGCTATACCGTTTCCCCGCCCTGTCAACCCGTTGCGCGGCAGATGGCGGAGAATCCCTGCGCATCCAGGCTCGCGCCGCCCACCAGCACCCCATCAACCCCGGGCTGCGACATCAGTTCCGCGGCGTTGTCGGCCTTTACGCTGCCGCCGTACAGTACGGGCACCGCGGCCGCCGCCGCCTCGCCGAACGCCGCCGCCAGCCGCTCGCGCACGGCCCGGTGCATGCCCTGCGCGTCCTGCGGCGTGGCCGTGACCCCCGTGCCGATGGCCCACACGGGCTCGTACGCCACGATCAGCTTCGCGATCTCCGCCTCGGCCAGGATCTCCAGCACGGGCGTGAGCTGCTCCGCCACGACGGCCTCGGCCCGGTCGGCGCGGCGCTCGTCGATCGTCTCGCCCACGCAGAGCACGGGCACCAGGCCGCCGTCCAGCACGGCGCGGACCTTCCGGGCCGTCTCCTCGCTCGTCTCGCCGAAGACGTGGCGGCGCTCGCTGTGGCCCACCAGGACGAACTCCGCCCCCGCGTCCGCCGCCATCCCCACGGACAATTCCCCCGTAAAGGCGCCGCTCGCCTCCCAGTACACGTTCTGCACGCCAAGCCGCACGTCCGGCCGCCCCTGCAGGGCCTCCTTCGCCGCCGCGAAGGAGATGGCGGGGGGAAAGACAAGGACCGTGCGGTCGTCCGACGGCGTGTGCAGAGCCAGGAAGTCCGCGAAGAAGCGGGCTGTCTCGGACGGCCCGTGGTTCATCTTCCAGTTGCCCGCCAGCACCGGCCCGCGGGGGGCCGTCACGCGGCCCCCGCGTCCATCAGCGCCGCCACGCCGGGCAGTTCCTTGCCTTCCAGGAACTCCAGCGACGCCCCGCCGCCCGTGCTCACGTGCGACATGCGGTGCTCCAGCCCCAGCTCGCCCACCGCGGCTGCGGAGTCCCCTCCGCCGATGATGGTGGTGGCGCCGCGGTCCGTGGCCTCCGCGACGGCCTCGGCCACGCCCCTGGTCCCCGCGGCGAACTCCGGCACCTCGAACACGCCCATGGGCCCGTTCCACAGCACCGTCCCCGCGTCCGCCAGGATCCGCCGGTACTCCGCGATGGTTTTCGGCCCGATGTCCAGCACCATGCGATCGGCCGGGATGGATTCGCGGTCGACGGTCTGCGTGGCCTGCCCCGCATCCATCGTCTCCGCGACGATCGCGTCCGTCGGGAGCACGAGCTTGTCGCCGGAGGTGGCGAGGAGCTCGCGCGCCATCTCCAGGCGGTCGTCCTCCACCAGCGACGTGCCGGTGGCCAGGTCCATCGCCTTGAAGAAGGTGTTCGCCATGGCCCCGCCGATGATCAGGCGGTCTACCTTGGGGAGCAGGCTGCGGATGACGTCGATCTTGCCGCTGATCTTGGCCCCGCCCAGGATGGCCACGAACGGGCGTTTGGGCTCCGCCAGGGCGCGGCCCAGGTACTCCAGCTCGCGGTCCATCAGCAGTCCCGCCACGGCCGGCTTGCCCTGCGCCCGCATGAACTTGGCGACGCCGGCGGTGGACGAATGCGCCCGGTGCGCCGCGCCGAACGCGTCGTTCACGTACACGTCGCCCAGCGCGGCCATCTCCTCCGCCAGCGCGGGATCGTTCTTCTCCTCGCCCGGCAGAAAGCGCGTGTTCTCCAGCAGGAGCACGTCGCCCTCGTACATCATCCCCACGGCCGTGCGCGCCTCGAACCCCGCCGTGTCGCGGACAAAGCGCACGGTGCGGCCTTCCAGCAGCTCCTCCAGGCGAGTGGCGACGGGCTCCAGCGACATGGACGGCTCCGGCTTGCCCTTGGGGCGGCCGAAGTGGGCCATGAGGATGACCTTGGCGCCCTGCTGCAGCAGCGCGTCCAGCGTGGGCAGCGTGCTGGTGATGCGCTTGTCGTCCGTGATCTGCCCGGACTCGTCGAGCGGCACGTTGTAGTCCACGCGGACCAGGACGCGCTTGCCGCGAAGCGCGTCCTCCGGCAGGTCGGTGATGGTACGCTTGCGCACGCTCACAGCCGCTCGCCCATGTACCGGGCCAGGTCCACGCAGCGGCAGCTGTAGCCCCACTCGTTGTCGTACCAGGCGACGACCTTCACCAGCCCGGACATCACGTTGGTCGACGGCGCATCCACGATGGAGGAGTGGGGGTTGCCCGTGTAGTCGATGGAAACGAGCTCCGTTTCCTCGTATCCCAGGATCCCCTTGAGCCGCCCCTCGGACGCGGCGCGCAGGGCGTCGTTCACCTGCTTGGCGTCCACGTCCTTCTCCAGCTCCGCCGTCAGGTCCACCACCGACACGTCGGGGGTGGGGACGCGGAAGGCCATGCCGTCGATCTTGCCCTTGACCTCGGGGATCACCAGCCCGGTGGCCTTGGCGGCGCCCGTGGTGGTGGGGATCATGGACATGCCGGCCGCGCGGGCCCGGCGCAGGTCCTTGTGGGGCAGGTCCAGGATGTTCTGGTCGTTGGTGTAGGCGTGCACGGTGGTCATCAGGCCGCGCTTGAAGCCGAACTCGTCCAGCAGCACCTTGACCACGGGCGCCAGGCAGTTGGTGGTGCAGCTGGCGTTGCTGACGACGTGATGGCTGGCCGGGTCGTACTTGTCCTCGTTGACGCCCAGGACGATGGTGATGTCCTCGTTCTTGGCCGGCGCGGAGATGATGACCTTCTTGGCGCCCGCCTGGATGTGCTTTTCGGCGTCGGCCTTGTTGGTGAAGCGGCCTGTGGACTCGATGACGATGTCCACGCCCAGGTCGCCCCACGGCAGCGCGGCGGGATCCTTTTCCGCGAACACCTTGATCTCGTCGCCGTCCACGACGAGGCTCTGCTCGCGCGCCTCGACGGTGCCGGCGTAGATGCCGTGCACGGAGTCGTACTTGAGCAGGTGGGCCAGCGTCTTGGTATCGGTCAGGTCGTTGACGGCCACGAAGTCGATGTCCGTGGCGCCCGCCTTCTTGGCGGCCCGGAGAACGTTGCGGCCAATGCGGCCGAACCCGTTGATGGCGACGCGAATGGGCATGGTAGCTCGGTCAGCTCGTTTTGGAGAAAAGGATGACGAGCGCCGGGACGGCCCCTGCCGTCCTAGCGCTCCAGCTCCGGAATCACGCGGGCAAAGGTCGCCACGCTCACCACCCGCGCGCCCGCCTCCAGCAGGATTTCGCTGCATGCAAGGGCCGTGGCACCCGTGGTCCACACATCGTCCACCAGGATCACGTGCTCGCCCTGGAGCTGCGCGGCCTGCTCGTCACGGACGGCGAACGCGCGCGCCACGTTAGCCCGGCGCTCCCCCGGATGCAAGGCCGTTTGCGTCCTGGTGGCGCGCGTGCGCTCCAGCACGTCCGGGGCCGCCGTGCGGTCGGTTTTCTTGGCGAACGCGCTCGCCAGCAGGGCGGCCTGGTTGTATCCGCGCTCGCGCAGGCGGGCCTTGCTGGTGGGCACGGGGATCACGAGCTTCGTTTCGTCCTCCACGTCGCGGGGCCACGACATCTCGGCCATGCGCTGCGCCATGGGCTCGGCGGTGCCCTCCCAGCCCCGGTACTTGAGGGCGTGCACGATGGCGCGGACCTCGTTGCCCATGAGGAACGCGGAGCGGATGGCGCGCACGGCCTGGGGCCAGTCGCCGCAGGTGCGGCACTTGGGGCGCGGGTCCTCGCCGGGGGGCACGGGGCCCCAGCAGCGCTCGCAGCGCGGGTGCGGCAGCGTGCGGCAGCGCACCCAGCACAGCCGGCAGACGATGCGGTCCCGTTCCGTGGTGGGGATGGGGTTGCTGCACGACACGCAGACCGGCGCGAACACCAGGTCCATGGCGCCGTCGCCGAAGTCGTTGAGCACGTCGCGGAGGTAGGGCATGGGATCCGGGCGCCGAGGCTGCTGTTGAGGTGGATGGATGTGGATCGGGCGCGATGGGCCCCGTGGTTCGTCGTCCGTCGTCGGGGCCGGGATCGCGCCGGCAGCGGAGCGCCCCCTCCCCCCGGCCCCCTCCCCCGCTTCGCAGGCAGGAGGGGGAGAACCAATCGCGGCAGGATGGATCGCGCCGGCAGCGGAGCGCCCTCCCCCGGCCCCTCCCCGCTCGCTCCTCGCGGAGAGGGGAGAACTTTACGCGTGCACGGCCGACGCGCCGGCGTGGCACTCGCCCGTGACGGAGAGTCCGCGCAGGCGGACTTCGTGTGGCCGTTGCGGCGAATTCATTCCCTCGGTCCCGGGCTTCGCCTCATGGACGAACACCTCATGCCCGGACACCTCGTTGGCCGCACGCCTCGCCGCCTGACCCGGTCCGGAGCGATCCGTCTTCGTCATCCAATCGCGGCCCTGGCTCCGGCGCGGCATCAAGGTCGGCAAAGTGGGCGCGTTCCGGAAGCCCCTGGGGGCACACCGCTCCAACACCGCCACCGGAGCGCACCCCATCACCCGGAATCCGCCGCCGTGGGGCAGATACTGCGGATGCGGACGGGCAGCGTTCCCGCCGCGGGGCGAACCACCTGCAAGGCGGAGTGGATTCCTCACTCGTTCCTCGCTCGGAATGACAGTTCTTCGAGTCTCCGCCCGCTCAGCCCAGGAGTGAGTTCTTCTGCGTCCTCCACGGGCTCAGCCCAGGAGTCAATTCTCCCGAGTCGTCCGCGGCTCAGGCCAGGAAGCGGCGGGCGACACGGATGTAGCGCGTGTCCTGCTCGTGCTCGGGGAGCGCTTCGGCGGCATCCAGCAGCTTGCGCACGTGGCGGTGCAGGCGCGGCTCGCCCCAGCGGTAGCCGGTCGCGGACTCGGCGCTGGGCGTGTTGCCGTCACGCGCGGCCTCCACCAGCGCCCGCGCGGCGGCCCGGTCGTAGCCGGGATCGTCCCGCGGCGGCAGTCCGAACAGCCCCGGCGGCACGAACCCCTCGTCTTCTCGTACGAACGCTCGCGACATCGTCCCGTGCCCTCCTCCCCGTGAACCCGCGCGGACGAGCCCCGTCCCGCATTCCGCGGCGGCGACCCGTCGCGAGTTCCGTTCCCATCTGCTTCGCGATTCCGTCCCACATGCGACGGTGGCACGAGTCCCCCACGTCCCGCCGCGGCCAGGGGACATCACGACGGCCATCCACCGGTGCATCAAAGGTATCCCGCGACGCAACCCCCTCGGACCGGCCGGGTGGAGACTGCCCGCGCGAGCGGAGCCGATCCGCCGGATGCCGAACGCGGCGGGGGCGGGCCCATGCATTGGACCCGCCCCCGCGCGCTCCGGCCCGTTGCGGCTTACAGCGTGCTGCCGGTGCCGCCGGTCGTGCCGCCGCCCGTCGAACCACCCGTCGATCCGCCCGTCGAACCGCCGAAGCTCGCCAAGCCGGACGTGCCGGCATCGAGCCCCGGCGAACGCGACGAACGCGATGAACCCGACGAGCCGCGGTCGTAGCCCCGGCGGGTGAAGTCGCGCAGGGAGTCGTAGCTGCCCGCGCGCGAGCCGCTCCAGCCGCTGCGCAGGTGCGGCTCCACGTCGTCGTACGTGCGCCCGGTGTAGTCCGGGTTGCGCGCGGCGGCGTAGCCAACCACGTACACGGTGCGCGCCTGCTCGTACGGCACCGTGGAACGGGCGGAATGCGACTCGTAGAAGGTGCGGCAGTCGCGCTCCTCCTCCTCGCTCATCTCCGACACCGTTTCCGACAGCTTGCGGCTCACCCACCAGGCGCCGCCCGCCAGCGCCAGTGCGCCCACGATGGTCTTCCACTCGAAGGCGTGCCGCGCATAGCCCTTTACGGCGGCGAAGCGCTCCTTCTGCGGATACTCGCGCTCCAGATCCACCTCCACCTCTTCGTACGGGCGGTTGGCGTAGGTGGGGTTCACCGCCGCGCGGTGGCCCGCCTCGTACGCGGGACGCGCCTGCTCGTACGTGGTGACGGGGGGCGTAGTGGTCTCCACGGGGGTGGCGGTGTAGTGCCGCCGGTAGGTCCCCTCGTGCGTGTCGAAGTCGTCGCCGGTGGTAAAGCCGCCACCCTCGGTGCTGAACCCCGATCCCGCGGCCCCGCCCGTCGATCCGCCGAAGCCTCTGGTCGATCCGCCAAGGTCTCCGGTGGATCCGCCCGTGCCCGCGCCGCTCAGCCCGCTCGATCCGGTCGAACCACTCAGTCCGCCCGTCGATCCGCCGAGGCCCGCGCCGCCCAGATCGCTCGATCCCGTCGAGCCGCCGAGGCCGCCCGTCGATCCGCCGGTGCCGGTGCCCAGGTCGCTCGAGCGCGTGGATCCGCCCAGCCCGCCGCCGGCCGATCCGCCCGTCCCTGCACCGCTGAGCCCGCTGGACCCAAGACCGCCGCTCTCACCGCCGGACGCACCGCCACCCAGGTTGCTGTCGCTCTGCATCGTCACTCCATCCGCTCGGGAAAACTGGAAAACCGGGGCGGGGGGACGATGCAGGCTCTGCGCCACGGAGACCGCCGATCTGCAACACCAGCATCGCGGAAGCTGAACAAACATTCACCGCGTTCGGCGTGGCGGGGAAAGCAGTTCGGCGGGTCGCCTTGTGATTCCGGCTATGCGAGTTGATGTGCGCTCAGCCTTCGAAGATGGCCTCACGCGGAGATGCAGAGGGCGCGAGAACAGCAACAGCAATGTGATCCCAATCCGTTGTCGTTTCCGCAGTTTTCCGCGTACTCCGCGCCTCCGCGTGAGACGGCAGTAGCACTCACTCTGCACGATCAGTCGTGGCAATCGGTGTGAGACGGCAGTAGAAATCCGAGCGTGCGATGACCGCGGGTTGCGGCTTCAGCCCTTGGGGCGCGCGGGCGGCGGGTAGGCGCGCACGTTCTCGTTCGCGAGGCGCGCGGCTTCGGCGATGCGGGCCGCGCGCGTCTCGGGCTTCCTGGCGAGCGTGACCCACTGCAGGATCACCTTGCGGGCGGAGGGCGGAAACGCGGCGAAGTGGCGCGCGGCATCCGGATACGACGCGAGCGCCTGCTCCAGGTCGTCCGGCATCTCCATCGCCTCCACGGCATCCAGCAAGGTCCACGATCCGTCCTGCTTGGCGGCCTCCAGCTTGGCCAGGCCGGGAGGCGCCATCCGCCCGTCCGCCATCAAGCGCTCCAGGCGGATCTTGTTGGGCCGCGACCAGCCGCTGCCCGGCTTGCGCGGCGACATCCAGAGCATGGTGCGCTCCTCATCCACCGTGCCGGCCTTGCCG
>DASQZE010000036.1:0-4715 GCA_035638875.1 Longimicrobium sp. | reverse complement strand
GACGGATTCGATCCGCTGGACGGCGTGGTCGTGATCGCCGCCACCAACCGCCCGGACGACCTGGACGAGGCGCTCAAGCGTCCCGGCCGCTTCGACCGGATGGTGACGGTGAGCGCGCCCACCTCCAGCGGCCGCGAAGAGATCCTGCGGCTGCACGTGGACCGGCGCGGCATTCCCCTGCACGAGGAGGTGGACCTGGCGCGCCTGGCCCGCCTTACGCCGGGCTCCACGGGCGCGGAGCTGGCCAACCTGCTCAACGAGGCGGCCATCAACGCCGCGCGCGCGGGCGACCGCAGCGTACGCTGGACACACCTGGACGCCGCGCGCGACCGGCTGCTGCTGGGCAAGGAGCGCAAGGGCTTTCGCGCGCTGGACACGGAGCGCGCCACGGTGGCGTACCACGAGGCCGGCCACGCGCTCGTCGGCGTGCTCTGCGCGCCGGAGGACGGACTGCACAAGGTGACCATCCAGCCCCGCGGGCAGGCCATGGGCGTCGCCTACTTCTCGCCCTCGGACGAGCGCTTCCTGTACCGGCGCAGCTACCTGGAGGCGCTGATCATGAAAGGGCTGGCGGGTCGCGCGGCGGAAGAGCTGGTCTTTGGCCACGGGGCCATCACCAGCGGCGCGCAGAACGACCTGCAGCAGGTGAACGGCATTGCCCGCAAGATGGTGTACCAGCTGGGGATGGGCGCCGAGACTAGCTTGCTGGTCCACGACGGCGAGGCGGGCAGCCTGAGCTCCGAGGCGCACGCGCGGATGGACCGCGAGGTGCAGGCCATCCTGGAACGCCTGTACGTCCGCACGCGCGAGGTCGTCGCCGGCAACCGCGAGGCGCTGGCCGCCCTGGCCGTGGCCCTGCTGGAGCGCGAGACGGTAGAGGGCGGCGAGGCCGTTGAGATCATGGACGAGGCGGGGATGACGCGCCCGTCGTGGCTGGCGGAGGCCCTCGCGGCCCCGCTCGCACCCGCGATCCGCGGCGAGACCCTCGCCGCCTGACGGCAGACGGCGGAGGACGCGGACGGGACCATCGATTTCCGCCCCTTCCTCACCGCCCCCGATCCTGCGCCCGTGTCCCCTGACGGTATGGGCGACGGCGCACGACAAGCCCGGGCAACGCTCCGTCCCCGGGCCGGCTTCGTTTGGCGATGGATGGGACGGGCGGAATTCCGAGCGCGCCGACCGTGTGGATTCAGTCGCAGGCGGAGAGATATCCCGGCACAACAAATCGTTACCTCGCCAATACGCGGGTCGGGACCGCGGGTGCGATGTTACGGCTCACCCGACAAAGGGATCCTGTTCATGAGCATTCCGATCCGCCGTCCCCTGGCCGTCCTGGCGTCTGCCGCCGCCTTCGGAGCGACCGCGCTTCCGGCGCACGCCCAAGGGGCAGAGCCGGAAACGTTCTGCATCGCTGGACGCCCGCTCCCCTCCTGCGGCTACTTCTTCGTTGCAACCGGCAGTTTTTACCCGCGCATCGGCGGATCGTCGTACACGCGCGACTTCGACGTTGAAGGGCGGCCGGTGCGGCTGGAGTTTCCGGAGATGGACGGCCACTACGACCTGGAGGTCGGCGTACTGGCGAACCGCAGCGCCGACGCGGTTGGAGCCGCGGTGAGCGTAGGCCTGGACGGAGACACGGGGCTGCGCCTCGCGGTGAAGGGCCGCTACCGGCGCTGGCTTGGCCGGTACGTGGCGCTCGACGCAGGGGCCGGCGTGCTGCGCGCCCAGATGGATCCGGAACCGACCCATCGGATCGAGAGTCCGTACGGGTACGGCCTTACCGGCGACGTCACGTTCGGGCTGACGGACTGGGTGGCGCTCAGCGGACGGGGCGACATCGTGTGGAGCGAGGGACAATCCGCGCACGCGCTGTACGGCGGCGTACGGCTGGGATCGATTCCCACGCTGTTTACGGGCATCCTCGCCGCGGTGGTGGTCGCGGCCGTGGGGGACGAGATCGGCGGCTGACCGGGGAGGGGGGCACACTTTCCCGCGCCCCACGTCCGCAATCGAGCCCGCTGAAAGATCCCCTGATCCGCACCGGTCCCCGTTGGAGCGGGTAGCGGCGAGCGCCGCGCGGCCGGCCGCTACTTCTGCTCGCCGGGGTCGTGCACCATCTCGTCCAGCGCGACGGCCACGCCCAGGATGAGTCCCTCGTCCTCGCCGGCCGCGATGTCGATGCCGTAGGTGTCGCGCAGGGTGAACCACTGCTTGGCAACGCGCGCCACGGTCCGGCCGCCGCGCGTGATCTCGTAGTCGTGGTCCAGGATCTTGCCCTGCACCTCCAGGTCTTCCCCGCCCTCCACCTCCACGTTCCACCGGTCGCGGAAAGGGGAGATGAGCGCCTTCTTCACCGTCGCGAGGGTTTCGCCGCCGCGCAGCAGCTTCATGCTGTCGCGCAGGGCGATCTTCTTTTCGCGCACGGTGACGGCCTCGGTGCCGTCCATCCGCGTGATCTCGAACGTTTCGCGAATGCGCAGCACCTTGCCGTCCACGCGGAACGCCGGCGTGCCGTGCTCGTCCTCGATGGTGAAGTCCTCGCCGATGGAGATCAGGTGCTGCCGCATCCGGTACCGCGCCATCGTCCGCTCCGTCGTCCGTGTGTCCGCCTCCATCCCCGGCCGCGGGAAGGGCAAGCTCCACGCCCGGGCCGGGGGACGGTGCCGTGCGGCACCGTCCCCGTCCGTGCTCAGCGCGCCGTCCGCCGGTTGCGATAGTTGCAGCCGCAGCCGCCGCACGGGCACAGCACCCAGCCGCATCCGCCGCGTTCCAGGTGGCGGGGGTGGATGCGCTCGTCCACCACGCCGGGGCAGCGGTGGCAGCGCGAGCGGTGGGGGTGGCGGCGGGGCGTGTCCTGCATCCGGGGGGCCTGCGTGGGGTGCTCCATGGGTGCTCCTGGTCTGGGGTGAGACGCCGATGGCCTTCCGTCGCCCCCCCGGTTCTTCCCTTTGGGGTTGCCCGGGCCGGCACTGTCCAGAAAGCGCATCCGAAACCGTCATCCCCCTTGTTTCTCCTTCTGGGTTGGCTGGTTGTCGGCCGTCCCCACGGGACATAGTCTGTCCCTGCACCATAAAAAGAACATACATGTCGTCTACGGAACCTCATGCCCTGGAACGGCTTGGCTTCGGGGTTGTTGATCGCCGCGCGACAAAGTTGATTTTACTGCAACGCCAGCCGTAGCTTGGTTGCAGGTTGATCAACATCAGAAACGGGAGGGAACGTGGCGCAGGAAAGCGGCGTGGCGGGGGGACAGGCGTGGGAAAAGCGGGACAGCCGCGGCTACGGGCTGGTGGACAAGCAGACGGGCGAGGTGGTGGACGCCATCCCCATCCTGGTGCCG
Source organism: Longimicrobium sp. (assembly GCA_035638875.1). Lineage (GTDB taxonomy): Bacteria > Gemmatimonadota > Gemmatimonadetes > Longimicrobiales > Longimicrobiaceae > Longimicrobium. Next base: position 1,375 of record DASQZE010000036.1, on the reverse strand, counting down.
CGGCGGCAGAAACTGGGGACCGGCTTCTTCATGGGGATCCAGGAAGCGTTCGTGGCGCTTGCCAGGGAGTCGAAGAGAGATAAAAGGGACAAGAACAAGAAGGACGAGGACGCAAAGGAGGGGGACGAGAACGACAAGGACGCGAAGGGCAAGCGGAACAAGGACAGCATGGAGCTGAGCAGCGACACGTGGCGGGTTCTCTTCTTTCTACTGGGGCGCCTGGAGTACGAGAACCACCTGCGGGTGGGACAGGGCGAGATCGCCCGCGTGCTGGAGATGCACAAGAGCAGCGTGTCGCGCGCCCTCAAGCGGCTCACGGAGCGCGGCATCCTGAAGCCCACCGGCGAAATGGCGGGCCGCTCCAGCTTCTACACGCTGGACACGCAGCTCGCCTGGCGGGGCAAGGTTCGCAACCGCCCCCAGCCGCCCAAGCAGCCCGCATCGGACACGAAGCCCAACGGCGAACCGCCGGCAACCGCCGCAGGGGAAGCTCCCGAAGCAGCGGACACGAAAGGCTGAGCGGCGGCATCTGCATCATGCTTGCGTTCGGCGTACGTTCGGTTTACCGTGAAGCGGTCCCGCCGTCCACGTTTCCCCTGCCCCGCGCGAACCATGGCCAGCAGCAAAGCCGCCACCGTCGACGAGTACCTCGCCGAGCTCCCGGAAGACCGCCGCGCGGTCGTTGCCGCCGTGCGCGACATGGTGGTGCGCAGCCTTCCCGAGGGGTACACGGAGTCCATGCTGTGGGGGATGATCACGTACGGCATTCCCCTGGAGCGCTACCCGGACACGTACAACAAGCAGCCGCTGGCCTACGCCGCCCTCGCCGCGCAGAAGAACTACTACGCGCTGTACCTGATGGGCACCTACACGGGCGAGCACGAGCAGGCCGTGCGCGATGCGTTCGCCGCCGCGGGAAAGAAGCTGGACATGGGCAAGTCGTGCATCCGCTTCAAAAAGCTGGACGACCTGCCGCTGGAGGCGCTGGGCCGCATCATCGCCGACACCCCGCCGGAGGCGTACATCGCCCAGTACGAGGCCGTGCGGGCACGCGGGGCCAGCGCATGAAGCGGCTCTGCCTGTGCGCGATGGTGGCGCTCGGCGGCTGCGCGAAGGACGCGGGCGGCGGCGAATGGGAGGTGATCGTGGAGGGCGGCGGCGGGCAGACGAGCGTCGCGCCCGCGCGCGTGGTGCCGCTGGGCAGCGGGACGTACCGCCTGTGGCTGCGCGGCCAGCTCGGCGAACCGCAGGTGGATGCCGACGGGCGCCGGTACGACGCCTTCGTGTCGCAGGTGGAGTTCGACTGCCGCCGCCGCCGCGCCCGCGAGCTCGTGGGGGAGATCCCGCAGACCATGCTGGACGAGACCCGCACGCA
>DASQZE010000035.1:0-1635 GCA_035638875.1 Longimicrobium sp. | reverse complement strand
TACGCTCGCCTACGGCTCGCTGCGCTCCGTGGCCCCCGGTTCCGTTCAGTCTTGTGTCCAGCATCTCGATGTTCTTCCTCTGCCCTCTTGCTCAGTAATTCGAGAAGGATAACTGTCTCACCTAAACTTGGCAGAGAGGGGGGCGTGTTCCTCCGGGAGCATGCCCGCGCTTCGTTTGTCCCCGCGCCTGCCGTCAGCCGCTCCCGATCGAGCCGTGCAGAGACGACGACAGGTTGGAATCACACGATCGCGGTTCTCGATCTGTTCTCCGCGCCTCCGCGGCTGGGCCTGAGGCCCCCGTGAGCCGGGCGCACGGAACAACCGATCCCAATCCGCCACACACAGCAACCAATACGACGCGCGAGACGCTGATCGCATCCCACGCAAGATATCAAATTCTGCGCGATAGAAGCTGCACGATCCCATCGTACGACAACACACCAAATGTTTGTTTGACATTTAATTTCCGCCTCTTTAACCTGATATTCATCCTTGCCACTCCCGTCATCTCCCGGCGGAACCCGTCTCGCCCACTCCCTTCGCGAGAGATCCCCATGAAATCCACGTTCTCCGTCCTGCGCAGCCTCGTGCTCCTGGGCGCCGTTGCGCTCAGCGCGCCCCTGCTGGCCCCGCAGCCCGCCGCCGCGGAAGACGGGTGCATCATGCAGGGCTTTGAAGATGGGTCGTACTGCATCGGGTGCAGGTCAGGCAACTGCTCGGGTGCGGCGTGCTACGACGCCTCCAGCGGAGAGACCTACGAGCGGTTCGGATGCACACCCCAGCCCATCTTCGCCTGAGCAGCCGTCCGTCGCGGAAAGAAACGTCCTGCCCGCACTTCCCGGGGACCGCCGCGCGCGGTCCCCGGACGCCCGGCGGGGCCGGCACCGTGCCCACAGTGCCAACTACTCAGGAGGACTTACCATGACGACCAGACTCTCTCTCCTTCGCAACGTCGGCCTGCTGGCGGCCGTCGCGCTGGCGGCACCCCTCGCGCAGCCCTCCGAGGCCGCGGCGGCGATGGTGTGCATCGTGGACTACGAGGACGGCATCGCCTGCGCGGTGTGCGTCGAGGGCAATTGCTGGGGAGCCGCGTGCTCCGACGGCGAAACGACGATCAGCACCGGCGGCTGTGAGAACCAGGCGCAGTAGCACCCCCGTTCCACCCGTCAGGTAGTGGCAGTTCGCAGTACCCATCCCCGGGCACGGTGCTGGTCTCTCTACCGGAACGATCTCTCGTGAATCTCTCTTCGCTTTCCTCACCCGCGCCCCGCGCGGGCCTCCGCCGTCGGGCCGGCGCGCTGGGCCTTGCGGCCCTGCTGGCCGCCTGCACCCCCGGCGACGCGGCGGAGCACGGCGCGGCCGGCCTGGCGGCGGCCGGCGCAGCCTGCACCTCTGCCCCCGACTCGCGCTGGGCGGGCGGCGCCTACGAGCGCGCCGCCGTGTACGGAAAGGAGCCGCAGGGGTGGCTCTCCAGCGCCAACGGCGTGGCGGCCACCGCGGACGGGCGCGTGGCCGTGCTGGACGGCACCGCCGCGCGCGTGGTGGTGCTGGACGGCGACCTGCGCCCCGTGCGCGAGTTCGGGCGCAGGGGCGGCGGCCCCGGCGAGCTGGCGCCCGACGCGCTGATGGGCATGC
>DASQZE010000034.1:0-5454 GCA_035638875.1 Longimicrobium sp. | reverse complement strand
CCCGCCGTCTTCGCCGCTCGTTCCTCGCGGCTCGCGGCGACCCCTCCCCCAAACTGCGGGGGAGGGGTTGTACTCAGGTCACTTTTGCTTTCCTAGGTTTTTTGAGAGAGGCAGGATCGTCGCTGCGGGGACGGAGGCCTGCCCTGGCACATCATCCACCTGATCGCGATCCGTAAGAGCGTGCCCCCGCCACGGACCCGGACGACGTCGCCGGATGGCTGCGGTTCGGCGGCGCGGAGGAATGCAGGACGATTGATCCGGATCAGGATCGGATTCTTCACTCGTTCCTCGTTCGGAATGACAGGCTTGCGCTCGTCCTGGAAGGCAGACCGTTTCTGGCATGATGGATCGATCACGGGAACGACGGGGGGAGGAGTGCTCCCGCACCCCTCCCCGCACGCACGTCCAGGAGGAACGGCGGATTACTTGATGGCGCCCTCGTGGCCGGCGACGCGGCGCAGCACGCCCGTCTGCCCCGCGTGGTAGCCCTGGTGAAACACGAGCGTGGCCAGCAGCGAGCCGACGGTCTCGTCGGGGTCGCCGCTGGGGCTGAAGGGCGCGGGCTGCGCCAGCGCGTCCGCCGGGAGGGCGGCGAGGCCCGCGTCCCACTGCGCGGCGGCCTGGTCCCAGATGCCCATGAGCTCGCCCAGGTCCCGCGCCTCGGCGGGGTCCGTCATGGGCGCGGAGCCGCGGTCGTAGCGGTCCAGCGACGCCGCGTCCACCACCGGCGCCTGGCCCACGAGGGGCAGCACCTTGTTCTGGATGCACGCCATGTGGCCCACCACCCAGTTGAGGCAGTTGCCCGCGGGATCGGGATGCGCCATGCTCTCCGCGTGCGTGACGCCCTCCAGGTTCGCGTGGAGAACGCGGTCCGTCATGCGGGAGATGTGGCGGAACCCTTCGAGCTGGCTGGCGGCGGCGGGTGCGGCTGTGGTCATCGGGCCTCCTCGTGCGGGATGATGATACGATATCGTACTATCCTTTCGCCGTATAATCGTCGCTCCACCCGGGTGCGTCAAGGGCCGTGGCGCCGATCGCGAGATGTATCGTATATTCCGATATCGTATCATCTCATGACTCGTGCGGACCCATGGCCCTGCAATTCCTGTCACCGCTGCACAAGGCGTCGCGGCAGCTGAGCGTGTACCTGGAGAACCTCGCGGGGGAGCGGACGCTGGGCCCCACGGAGGGGCACCTGGTCACGTACCTGCGCAGCTATGCGCCGGCGTCCGTGGGCGAGCTGGTGCGGGTGTTCGGCATCAAGCAGTCCACCTTTACGAGCATGCTGGACCGGCTGGAGCGGGCCGGGCTCATCCGGCGGGAGCTGAACCCGGCGGACCGGCGCTCGTTCCTCATCCACATCACGGACGCGGGCCGGGCACAGGCGGAGGGGTCCACGCGCACGCTGGAGGCGCTGGAGGCGGACATCCGCTCCCGGGTGAACGCGCGCGACGTGGAGGGATTCCAGGCGGTGATGCGCGCCATCGAGGAGATCACGCGCGTCCAGCTCCGCGAGCGCTGACGGGAAGGGCGGGGTTCACGCGGAGACGCGGAGGGCGCGGAGAACTGCGAAGAGAAAAAAAGCGACGGAGGATTGCTAGACCGTCGCGGCGCCGGAGCGGGCGGGGACCAGCGATTCGCGGACCTCGGCCGTGATCTCGTAGCTGCGCACGCGCGCGGCGTGGTCGTAGATCTGCGCCGTGATCATCAGCTCGTCGGCGTCCGTGCGGTCGATGAACGACTGCAGCCCCTGGCGCACCGTCTCCGGCGATCCCGCGGCGGAGCAGGCGAGCGCATCGGCGAGCATGGTCCGGGAAAGCGGATCCAGCCCCTGCAGGAAATCCTTCACGGGCGGCTTCAATAGGCCGGGGCGGCCGGTGCGCAGTGCCGTGAACGCCTGCTGCACCGACGTCATCAGCAGCTGCCCCTCTTCGTCCGTATCCGCCGCGAAGACGTTGAATCCCAGCATCACGTACGGCTCCGCCAGCTGCTCCGAGGGCTCGAAGCGCTCGCGGTACACGTCCAGCGCCTGCATCAGCGCCCCCGGCGCGAAATGGCTGGCGAACGCGTACGGCAGCCCGAGCTTGGCCGCGAGCTGCGCGCCGTACAGACTGGAGCCCAGGATCCATACGGGCACCTCGAGCCCCTGGCCGGGGACGGCGCGCACGCGGCTGGCGGGCTCGTCCTCGAAGTAGTCCATCAGCTCCAGCACGTCCTGCGGAAACGAATCCGCGCCGGGCGTGCGGCGCAGGGCCATCATGGTCGCGGCATCGGAGCCCGGCGCGCGGCCCAGCCCCAGGTCGATGCGCCCGGGATACAGCGACGCCAGAGTGCCGAACTGCTCCGCGATCACCAGCGGCGGGTGGTTTGGGAGCATGATGCCCCCGGCCCCCACGCGGATGGTGGACGTGCCCCCCGCGATGTGCCCGATGACCACGGAGGTGGCGGCGCTCGCCACACCCGGCATGCCGTGGTGCTCCGCCAGCCAGTAGCGCCGGTAGCCCCAGCGCTCGGCGTGCCGGGCCAGGTCCAGCGAGTTGCGCAGGGCCTGCCCCGCGTCGCCGCCTTCCACCACGGGCGCCAGGTCCAGCACGGAAAAGGGAATGATGCCGGCCATCGGGGTCGTTTCTGCTCGAGAGTGATCCGCCGCAGTCAATTTCATTGCGTACAATCTAATTGGATGCTATCGTTGTGGGAACCACCCTGATCCGATTTCTCGAAAGGATGCACCGGATGCCCGTTCTGTATTCCACCACCGCGCGTGCCGAGGGCGGCCGCGCCGGCCACGTCGAGACCACCGACGGCCTGCTGAAGGTGAACCTCGCCATGCCCAAGGAACTCGGCGGACCGGGCGGCGCCACGAATCCCGAGCAGCTGTTCGCGGCGGGCTACGCGGCGTGCTTCGAGAGCTCCATCCGCTTCCTGGCCGGGCGCGGCAAGCTGCCCCTGCGCGACGCGGCGGTCACGGCCACGGTGGACATCCTGCCCACGGAGACGGGCGCGTTCCGGCTGGCCGTGGCGCTGCGCTCCGAGATCCAGGGGCTGGACCAGGCGGCCGCCGAGGCGCTGGTTCACCAGGCCGACCAGGTGTGCCCGTACTCCAACGCCATCCGCGGCAACGTGGACGTGGCGCACTCCGTCCAGGCCACGGCCTGAGCGAGCGGGCGATGACGCGCGAAGCGGGCGGGCGCCCGGCGTCGGAGGCAGGCTGCGCCCCGCCGGGCGACGGCCTGCGGCTGGAGCGCCAGCTCTGCTTCGCGCTGTACTCCGCGGCGAACCTGACCACGCGCTTGTACCGGCCGCTGCTGGAGCCGCTGGGGCTCACGTATCCGCAGTACCTGGCCATGCTGGCGCTGTGGGAGCGCGCGCCGCGGTCCGTGGGCGAGCTGGGTGAGGCGCTGGGGCTGGATTCCGGCACGCTCACCCCGCTGCTCAAGCGGCTGGAGGCGGGCGGCCTGGTCACCCGCACGCGCGATGCCCGCGACGAGCGCCGCGTGCTGGTGGGCCTGACGCCCGCGGGCACGGAGTTGCGCGCGCGCGCGACGGCCATCCCCGAGACGCTGCGCTGCGGGCTGCCGCTGCCCCTGGAGGATGCGGCCGCGCTGCGCGACGCGCTCTGGAGCTACGTGCAGGCGCTGCGTGCGCGCGGGGCGGGGGAGGCCGTGGGAGAGACGGCATCGGCGGATGTGGATCCGTCGACGTCCACGGGCATCGAGCCGGAGCGGCAGGAGGACCAGCACTCGCCCTGAGCGGCTAAAGCCGCCGCTGGGAAGGCGATAAGCCCTGTCTCGCGCCGAGGCGCGACGCGAACAGGGCTTCAACTGCGTTCCTTCGCTTCGGTGCACCGGGACGGCCCGCGCCGGGGCAGTCCGCGAAGGCGGACTTCGCGAATTTCCAGCGGCGAATTCATTCGCTCCGGACGGACCCGGGCTCCCCGTCTAGATCCACCTCGATTCACCTCCATTCGCCTCGATCCCCCTCCATTCGCCTCGATCCGCCTCCATTCGCCTCGATCCGTCTCGATTCCGGAGAGGGGATGTAATACCGATTCCCGCGATTGATTGTGCAGACGGAGCTTTACTGCCGTCTCATACCGGATCGCACGGTTGATTGTGCATGCGGAGTGTTACTGCTGTCTCACACAGAGGGAAAGAGGTCACGGAGGACAGCAAAGACTGGATCCGCTCCCCGTGTCCTCTTTCCCCCTGTGTGAGACCTTCTTTGAAGCATGAATGCACAGTCAGTCAGAATCTGGTATAATTGCCGGGCGTTGAGCTGAACCTCCATGAACGCGAACGAGGGTGATGCCGGACGACCGGCATCACCCTCGTTCCGTCAGGGCGGGAGAGCGTGGGGCGGACGGATCCGCGCCGCGCTCTCCGCGCTCATCCGCCGCGCGTCAGGGGAGCGAGCGGTGCGGGGCCGCGGCCCAGGCGGAGCACCCGGACACGTTGCAGGCCTTTACCCGGTACGCGTACACGCGCCCGCCCGTGAGCCCGGTGTTGGTGTACCCCGTGGCGTTGGCGGCCGCGTTCCCCACGTCCGCCCATGCGCCCCACACGCCGGCGATGCTCACGGACCGGCTGACGGTGAACGAGGTTTCCGTCGTGCTGGCGTCCGTCCACCCCACGCGGATCTGCGTGGGCGCGAGCACCGTCGTCCCCACAGCCGTGGGCGCGGCGGGGACCACGGGCACCGTCACGGCCGCGCTGGTCCACGCGGTCCAGCCCCCAGGGGGCGGCGGGCTGCGTCGTCTGGTCCATCCGGGCCACGCCGTCCTGGGCCACGTACTGCACCCGCGGGTCGCGGCGGAGCGCTTCCACGGCTTCCGGCGTGAGCGTGGCGGCGAACCCGTCCAGGGCGGCTTCGTACAGGTGGTGCACGGTGCCGCCGAGCGCGGCCACGTCCAGCGCGGCGCTGGCGCCCATGTCGCCCGTGCCGGGGTTCATCACCACGATGTAGCGGCCGGGGAGCGCGTCGGCGCCCGCGGCCAGCAGCGGAGCCAGGCCGTCGGCGCCGGCGCGCGGGCCGGCGGGTGACGCGGTGGGGAGCTCGCGGGCATCCTGCCCGCAGGCGGCCGCGGCGGCGGCGAGGAGAAGGACCTGCGCGAAACGGCGGACGGTGAGTGGCTGGATCATGATGGTCTTCTCACTGCTGGATGATCGGCGCACGATGAACTCCCCCATTCCGCTGAAAGGGGTGCGATTCCGCCCGTGCCGCAGGCGAGTGCGCGGCGTGGAGGATGCCGGATGAAGGTACTGCGGGAGGAACCGCTGGAGGGGTAGCGCCTCTTGAATGGCGCTGGGAAGAGGATAAGGCGTGCGCGCACTTGGGGCAATAGTTTCGATGCGCGCCGCCCGGCGGCTTCACCGATGTTTCAATGGGCAGTGGATCGGCGCCGTTCGAACGTGGGCGGAAGCGCGGAAGCGCGGAAGTGCGGAAGTGCGGAAGTGC
>DASQZE010000033.1:0-1974 GCA_035638875.1 Longimicrobium sp. | reverse complement strand
ATCCAGGTGATCCTGAACTCCATGGCGCAGCTGAGCCGCGCCACGGTCGCGATGGACCGGGTGGAGAAGGTGGGCGTGGAGCTGGCGGCGCTGGGTCGTCCGGAGCACGTCGGCACGGCGGTGGAGACGGCGGGGTGGAGCTCGATCGAGATGGCCGGCGTAACGCACTCGTACTACTCGGAGCGGGATGGATCCAGCTTTACGCTCGGTCCCATCGACCTGTCGTTCCGGCCGGGGCAGATCGTCTTCATCACGGGCGGCAACGGCAGCGGCAAGACGAGCTTCGCCAAGCTGCTCACCGGCCTGTACACGCCGGAATCGGGTGAGGTGCGGCTGGACGGCAAGCCCGTGGGCGACAGCGAGATCGACCGCTACCACTCGCTGTTCTCCGTGATCTTCTCCGACTTCTTCCTGTTCGACTCCATGCTGGGGCTGCGGGGCGAGACGCTGGACGCGGATGCGGCCCACTACCTGGAGCAGCTGCAGCTGGACCACAAGGTCAAGGTGAAGGACGGCAAGCTGTCCACCACGGACCTGTCGCAGGGGCAGCGCAAGCGGCTGGCGCTGCTGACGGCGTACCTGGAGGACCGTCCGATCTACCTGTTCGACGAGTGGGCGGCGGACCAGGACCCGTACTTCAAGAACGTGTTCTACCACGAGCTGCTGCCGGCGCTGCGGGCGCGCGGCAAGACGGTGTTCGCCATCAGCCACGACGACCGCTACTACCCGCTGGCGGACCGGCTGATCAAGCTGGAGTCCGGCCAGATCGTGCACGATTCCGCGCCCGGCGGCCTGCTCGCCGGCGCGGACCCGGTCCCGGCGCTCGCGCCCGTGCGCGACCCCGTCGTAGCCCGCGGCGGGTGAGCGCATCGCGCCCCGCCGCGCGAACACCGGTTTTCAGAGACAAACATCCCGCGGCGCCCGGAGCATGGGCGCCGTGCATCCCCGATCCATTGCAGGTGAATCGCGTGTCTTCCGAGTCGTCCGGGGTAAAGCTGCCGGAGCTGTCCGCGGCCAAGCGTGCCATGCTGGAAGCCCGTCTCAAGGGCAAGCACCGTCCGTCCTCGCTCGTTCGCCGCGTGCACGGCGACCATGTACCGCTTTCGTTCGCGCAGGAGCGGCTGTACTTCCTGGACCGCCTGCAGCCCGGGAGCGCGACCTACAACATGGCCACGGCGCTTCGCTTGCCGGGCGACCTGGACGCCGCGGTGCTGGAGCGGGCGCTGGGCGAGGTGGTGCGCCGGCACGCGGTGCTGAGGACGGTCTTTCGCGAGGCGGACGGCGCGCCCGTGCAGGTGGTGCAGCCGTTCGCCGGCTTTGTGCTGCCGGTGGACGACCTGTCGGCGCTGGGGGAGGCGGAGCGCCACCGGGAGGTCGTGCGCCACGCGGCCGCCGAGTCGGCGCGCCCGTTCGACCTGTCCACGGGGCCCCTGTTCCGCGGCCGGCTGCTGCGCGTGAGCGCGCACGAGCACGTGCTGCTGATGTGCATGCACCACATCGTCAGCGACGGGTGGAGCATGAAGGTGCTGCACCAGGAAGTGCCGGCCGTGTACGCGGCGTTCCGCGAGGGACGCCCGTCGCCCCTGCCGGAGCTGCCCGTGCAGTACGCGGACTACACGGTGTGGCAGCGGGAGCAGGCACAGGGCGGGGTGCTGGAGCGCCAGCTGGGATACTGGAAGCGCCAGCTCGCCGGCGCGCCGGAGCTGCTGGAGCTGCCCACGGACCATCCCCGGCCCCCCGCGTCGTCGTTCCAGGGGGGCAACGTGGGGTTTCCGCTCCCCGCGGGGCTGCTGGAGGAGCTGCAGGCCGTGGCGCGGGCCGAGGGCGCCACGATGTTCATGCTGGTGCTGGCCGCGTTCCAGGTGCTGCTGTCGAAGTACACCGGGAGCACCGACGTGGTGGTGGGAAGCCCCATCGCCGGGCGCACGCACCGCGAGCTGGAGGGGCTGGTCGGTTTCTTCGTGAACACGCTGG
>DASQZE010000032.1:0-16871 GCA_035638875.1 Longimicrobium sp. | reverse complement strand
GGGTCCGCAGCTACATCTCGACTGTACGAAAACAGGGCCTCTCGCTCATGGAAGCGCTCCGCAGCGTTTTCTCCGGCACACCCATGCTGGCCTGCTGAGCTAGTTGGGCAGTTACGCCGCGAATTCATTCGCTTTCTCCTCGCCGCGAATGATCCGCTCGCTCCATCCTTCGCTCCCGATCGCCAACCCCTCGCCCGATCCTCATGCAATCCTACATCTGCACCACCTGCGGAACCCAGTTCGCGCCGTCGGCCGAGAAGCCGGCGGAGTGCCCCATCTGCCAGGACGAGCGGCAGTACGTCGCGCCCGGCGGCCAGCAGTGGACCACCATGGAGACGCTCCGGCGGGGGCACCGCAACAGCTTCCGGCGGCTGGAGCCGGGGTTGTACGGCTTCGCGCCGGAGCCCAAGGCCGGCATCGGGCAGCGGGCGCTGCTGGTGCGCACGCCCGCCGGCAACGTGCTGTGGGACTGCGTACCCCTGCTGGACGACGCCACCATCGACATCATCCACGGCCTGGGCGGACTTTCGGCCGTGGCCATCTCGCATCCGCACTTCTACACGAGCATGGTGGAGTGGGCGCACGCGTTCGATGCGCCCGTCTTTCTCCACGCCGACGACCGCGAGTGGGTGATGCGCCCCGACCCGGCGATCCGCTTCTGGGAAGGTGAGACGCACACGCTGGATGATGGATTGACCATCATCCGCTGCGGCGGCCACTTCGCGGGGAGCAGCGTGCTGCACCGGGCCGCGGGCGCGGAAGGGCGCGGCGCGCTGATGACGGGCGATACCATCCAGGTGGTGCCGGACCGCGGCTGGGTGACGTTCATGCGCAGCTTTCCCAATCAGGTGCCGCTGCACGCCGCCGCCGTGCGGCGCATCACCGCCGCCGTGGAGCCGTTCGCGTTCGACCGCATCTACGGCGCGTGGTGGGATGCGCACGTGGAGACGGATGCGAAGGCCGCCGTCGTTCGCTCCGCCGCGCGCTACCTGGAGGCCATCGCGGGGTAGGTTCCGCGCCCGTCCCACGATCCGATGCACGACCTTCCGTCCAGGGCCTGCTTCTACTGATCGCGATCAGGTGGATGATGTGCCACGGCAGTCATCCGCCTCCGCCGCCGCGATCGTGCCTCTCCCAAAAAACGCGGATCCCGTCCCCTCGCCGGCAGCAACCCATCTACCAAGGGACTGATGCATCCTGCCGAGCGCCTCCGGTCCGCGATCGGGCGTCGGGATGGCAGTCATCCAGTGCAGCCGGCCTGGTCAACGGCAGCACGTGCGGGCGATGCGACGCGACGGCCGGTTGCGGATCGGCCGAGTCGTGCAGGAGGCCGGAGATCCTTGGCAGAGCGGTGGCTGCCGGCGAGGGGACGGCATCCGCGTTTTTCCACAGGGAGATATCGGCATCACGCGGCGGATGCCCGTCCAGGTACAGATCCACCTGATCGCGATCTGTAAGCCGGCCGGGGATGGAGGGCCGCCATCGGATACGGAAACCGATCCCTCCCGGGGCGTCGTGGAACCGCGGCAAAAATGGCCAGCCCAACTGCAGAATGACGGCCGAAATTTCCTGTTCTCCGCGTCCTCTCTCTTGTGACTCCGCGTCCTCCGCGTGATTCTTTCTACCAGGATGCGTACGGATCCAGGAACCAAGGAGGAATTCGATGAAGACGCCCCTGCACGACGGTCCCTTTCCCCGGAACATCGGCCAGCCCGCCACCCGGGCGCTTATCGCCGCCGGCTACACGGAGCTGCGGCAGCTGGATGGCGTTCCCCACGCCGAGCTCAAGCGCCTGCACGGCATGGGGCCGACAGCGCTGGTCCGGCTGCAGAATGCCCTGGAAGCGCAGGGCCTGTCGCTCGGATCGCCGCCCGCGCGCAAAGCCCCCGCAGACGGGGCTTGACTTCAAGTCGACTTGAAGCTGTAGCTTCTCCTCCGTCGCCTGGTTCGGGCTCCCGGGTGGCCGCGCCGCGCTGCCGAGCGGATGTGGTGTCGGCGCAGGCCGACAGTGTGAAGTTGTAGCCGCGAAGCCGCGAATTCATTCGCTCCGTCGCGGGGCGGGATACAACCGCACAGGGATCCGGTTCGGGAACGCCGCGCCGGGTGGCGGGATGGCCTACGTCGGATGTGGCGGATCGGCGGTGGTCGGCGGGGAGGCTTGACAGGAGAGCCGGTGTTAGATGATTATCTAACCATGTATGTGGAACACGGCAAACCCGGCCAGCTCGCCCCAGGGCAGTTCGAGCGCATCGCCAAGGCACTCGCCGACCCGCGACGCTTCTCCGTGCTGGAGCAGATCGCGGCCGCGGAACGGGACTGCCCGTACTCCAAGCTGTGCGAGCAGTTTCCCGTCTCCAAGGCCACCATCTCGCACCACCTGAAGGAGCTGGTTCAGGCGGGGCTGGTGGAGTCGGAAAAGGACGGGCAGTTCGTCCACACGCGCGTCCGCCCCGGCATCGTCGAGGCGTACGCGGCGGAACTGGTGCGGCGGGCGACGGGGGCCGTGGAGTAGCAGGGCCGGGACCGGCAGGCGGTACGCGGGGATGGGTGGGAGGGGGAAGATGCTGCCGGCCCGGCCCCGTAGTTAGATGGTTGTACAAGCGTTGTAAGCAAGTGCTTGCATGGCAGCAGGATGGGCAGGGGCGGGACCGGCAGGCAGCGCGCGGGTGGGGGGATGAGGGGAAGGCTGTCTGCCGGTTCCGTTCCCGTAGTTAGATGGTTGTACAAACGTTTGTATAGGGATGGGCTGAAGGGGTCGGCCGGAGGGGTTGAATCAGGAGCGGATCGGCAGGGCTGGACGCGGGAGGGGCGGGGAGGAGGGGCAGGTGGGGCTGCAGGTGCAGGGGCTTTCTCATCCCCCCGTTGTTTGATCGTCATACAACTGTTTGTCACCGTGGAGCACGCTGGAGGGCGTCAACCCATGAAGATTCGAGATTTCCGTCGCCCGTCCGCGGGCGTGAAGTCGGTGGTGCTGCTGGGCACGCTGGCCGTGGCCGGCGGCGGGCTGGTCATGTGGAAGGCGGGGGACGTCGAGGAGGCACAGGCCGCCGCGGCCAGCCAGCCCGAGCCCGTAGAGACCGTGACGGGCGCCGTGGCCGTGGAGCGCGAGCACCGCGCCGCGACCACGTCCATCGGCACGGTGCTGGCCACGCGCAGCATCGAGCTGCGCAACGAGGTGCCCGGCACCGTCCGCTTCGCGCGGCTGGCGCCGGGGCAGGTGGTGGGCGCGGGCACCGTGCTCATCGCCCTGGACGCATCGGTGGAAGAGGCGGAGCTGCGGGCCCTGCAGGCGCAGGCGGAGCTGGCGCGCACCACCGTCGCCCGCATGGAGCGGATGTACGAGCAGCGCGCCGTGAGCGCCATGGAGGTAGACAACGCCCGGGCCGAGCGAGACGTGGCCGTGGCCCAGATGGCGCGCATCCGCGCCGTCATCGCCCGCAAGACCATCCGCGCGCCCTTCCGCGCCCGGGTGGGGATGGCGGACGTGCACCCGGGCCAGTTCCTGGACGCGGGCACGGTGCTGACCACCCTGCAGGGGGTGGACGACGCGGCCAACGTGGACTTTGCCGTGGCGCAGGACGTGGCCGCGGGGCTGCGGCCCGGCGACCCGGTGGAGGTGCTGGCCGGCGAGGGGCAGGGGACGGCCGTCCCCGCGCGCATCACGGCCGTGGACGCGCGGGTGGATCCGTCGACCCGCAGCGCCACCGTCCGCGCGCGCATCACCGGCGCGGGGGCGAACCTGGCGCCGGGCGGCTCCGTGCGCGTGCGGGTCGCCGTCGGCGCGGCGCAGACGGCGGTCGCGGTGCCCGTGAGCGCGCTGAGGAAGGGACCCGGTGGCGACCACGTCTTCGTGCTGGAAACCAATCCCAAGGGCGAGACGCGGGCGCGGATGCGGCCCGTGCAGGCCGGGCCCGTGCTGGGTGGCGAGGTGGTGATCCTTTCCGGCGTCACGGCCGGCGAGCGGGTGGCGGCGTCCGGATCGTTCAAGCTGCGCGAGCAGGCGCTGGTGAACGTGTCCGGCGGCCCGGTGGCGGCGGCGGCCGCGACGGGGGGCAAGTAACGGCCATGCGCTCGTTCACGGACATCTTCATCAAGCACCCGGTGCTGGCCATCGTGGTGAACCTGGTGCTCGTGCTGGTCGGGTGGCGGGCGCTCGGCAGCCTGCCGGTGCAGCAGTACCCGCAGATCGAGAGCTCCTCCGTCGTCATCACCACCGTCTACTACGGGGCCAGCGCCGAGACGGTGCGCGGGTTCCTGACCACGCCCATCGAGCGGGCCGTATCCGCCATCAGCGGCGTGGACCACCTGGAGTCCACCAGCCGCGCGGGGATGAGCACGGTCACCGTGCGCCTGAAGCTGAACCACAACACCACCGCCGCCCTGGCCGAGGTCACGGCGCGGCTGCAGCAGGTGCGCTCGGAACTGCCGCCGGACGCGGAGCCCCCCGCCGTGGAGGTGCAGCGGGCGGACCGGCCGTACGGCACGTTCTACATCAGTTTCTCGTCGAAAGAGCGGGACGCGCCGGCGCTCACGGACTGGCTGACGCGCTCCGTGCAGCCGCAGATGGCCACGCTCGAAGGGGTGCAGCGGGTCACGTTCGAGGGGGCCCAGCCGCTGGCCATGCGGGTGTGGATCGAGCCGGACCGCCTGGCCGCCCACAACCTGGCGCCCGGGGACGTGCACGCGGCCCTGCAGCGCAACAACTACCTGGCCGCCGTGGGGCAGACGCGCAGCGACCAGATCCAGGTGAACCTGCTGGCCAACACGGATCTGCGCACGGCGGAGGAGTTCGCGGACCTGATCGTGGCCGAGCGCGGCGGGGCCATCGTCCGGCTGCGCGACGTGGCGCGGGTGGAGCTGGGTGCCGAAGAGGCGCAGATGGTGGCCAAGTACAACCAGACGGAGGCCGTGTACCTGGGCGTGTGGCCGCTGGTGGGCGCCAACGAGATCGACGTGGCGCACCGGCTGTACGCCGAGATGGAGCGCATGCGGCCCACGCTGCCGGCGGACGTGGACATGAAGATGGCCTACGACGGCACCATGTTCATGCAGGACGCCCTCCGCGAGATCACCAAGACGCTCATCGAGACCATGCTCATCGTGGCGCTCGTCGTCTTCCTGTTCGTGGGATCCATCCGCACGGCGCTGGTGCCGCTGGTGGCCATGCCGGTGTCGCTCATCGGGGCGGCGGCGTTCATGCTGGCGTTCGGCTTCAGCCTGAACCTGCTGACCATCCTCGCCATCGTGCTGTCGGTGGGATTGGTGGTGGACGATGCCATCGTGGTGGTGGAGAACATCGAGCGGCACGTGCAGCTGGGGAAGTCGCGGGTAGAAGCGGCGATGGCGGGGGCGCGGGAGCTGGTGGGGCCCGTGATCGCCATGACCATCACCCTGGCGGCCGTCTACGCGCCCATCGGGTTCCAGGGCGGGCTCACGGGATCGCTCTTCCTGGAGTTCGCCATCACCCTGGCGGCGGCGGTGGTCGTCTCGGGGTTCGTGGCAATGACGCTGTCGCCCATCATGAGCGCGCGCTTTCTCCCCGCGCACGGCGAGGAAGGGCGGCTGACGAAGCTGGTGAACCGCCTGTTCGAGCGGGTGCGCGTGCGCTACGCGCGGATGCTGGACGGCGCGCTGGAGATGCGCTGGGCCATCGTGGCCGCGGCGCTGCTCATCACGGCCGCGGCGGTGCCCCTGTACAACGGCTCCGCGCGCGAGCTGGCGCCGGTGGAGGACCAGAGCCACATCTCGCTCTTCATGGAGGCCTCGCCCGACGCGTCGCTGGACGCCGTGAACCGCGCGTCCATGCAGGTGGTGCAGGCCGTCAACGGGTTCTCCGAGACGGAGTTCATGTGGTCGCTCACGGCGCCGTGGGGTGGCGTGGGCGGCATGCTGGCGAAGGACTGGACGGAGCGGGAGCGCACGACGGAGCAGATGTACGGCGAGGTGTACGGCGCCGTCTCGCAGGTGCCCGGGCTGCGCGTCTTTCCCCGGCTGGACCCGCCGCTCCCCACGCCCGGCCAGTACGACGTGGAGCTGGTGCTGCAGAGCGACGCATCCACCGAGCAGCTGCTGGAGACGGTGGACGCGGTGATGGCCGCCGGCTGGCAGAGCGGCAAGTTCCTGTACGTGGACACGGACCTGAAGATGGACCTGCCCGAGGCGCGCGTGGTGCTGGACCGCGAGCGCATCGCCGACCTGGGGCTGGACCTGGCCAGCGTGGGGCGCGAGCTGGGCACGCTGCTGGGCGGCGGCTACGTGAACCGCTTCAACTGGTTCGAGCGCAGCTACAAGGTCATCCCCCAGCTCAACGCGGAGGACCGCGCCACCGTCGGACCGCTGCTGGACCTGAAGATCAAGACGCCGTCCGGCGACCTGGTGCCCGTGTCCGCCTTCACACGCATCGAGTCCACCGCCGCGCCGCGCACGCTGAACCGCTTTCAGCAGCGCAACGCCGTGCGGGTGTTCGGCGGGGTGCAGCCGGGGGTGACCAAGGACGAGGGGCTGCGGGTGCTGGAGACGGCGGCGCTGGCGGCGGGGCCCAGCGTGGTGATGGACTACGCGGGCGAGTCGCGGCAGATCCGGCTGGAAGGCTCGTCGCTCATGACGACGCTGGGGTTCGCCGTGATCCTCATCTACCTGGTGCTGGCGGCGCAGTTCCGGAGCTTTCGCGACCCGCTGATCGTGCTGCTGGGGTCCGTGCCGCTGGCCATCTCCGGCGCGCTCGTCTTCAGCTACCTCGACCTGACCACCATCAACATCTACTCGCAGGTGGGGCTCATCACGCTGGTGGGACTCATCGCGAAGAATGGCATCCTGATCGTGGAGTTCGCCAACACGCTGCAGGAGCGCGGCCGGTCCAAGCTGGCGGCGCTGAAGGAAGCGTCCACCACGCGCCTGCGGCCGGTGCTGATGACGTCCGCCGCCACGGTATTCGGCCACTTTCCCCTGGTCTTGGTGAGCGGACCGGGTTCGGAGGCGCGCAACTCCATCGGCACGGTGCTGGTGGCGGGGATGATCGTGGGCACGCTCTTCACCCTGTTCGTGGTCCCCGTGTTCTACTCCCTGATCGCCGCGGAGCACCATCCCGCCGGCGTGGTGGATGCGGACGAAGACGTCACCGTGGAGGCGGGCGCCCCGGCGCTCGAGCCGGCCTATGCATAAGCGGCTGATGACGATCGGCCTCGTCGCGCTGGCGGTGCCGATGGTGGCACCGGCGCAGGCGCGGGACGCGGACGGCAAGCTGGTCCCCAACGGCGATCCGTATCAAACCGAGGTGGCGTATCCCAGCGGCACCCTGTTCCCCAGCCGCGACGTGGACCGGAGCTGGACCGCGGAACGGGACGGTTCGATGGAGGATCGTGCGGTGGATGAGGACGGCGCGGCGTCCCCGGCGCTGTGGCGGGCGCTGGGGGATACGACGCTGGAGCGATTGGTGACGGATGCGCTCGCGGCCAACCCGGACCTGCGCGCGGCGGATGCGCGGGTGCGCGCGGCGCGGGCCCTCCGCACGACGGCGCGGCTGGACCTGCGGCCCTCCGTCACCGCGAGCGGTGGCTACACCCGGCAGCGCGTGAGCAGCGCGCTGGTGCCCGGCGCCGGCGGGTCGCTCCCGGACCAGGACCTGTGGGACGCCGGCGTGCGGATGTCGTGGGAGGTGGACGTTTTCGGCCGCGGGCGGCGGACGCTGCGGGGGCGCGGCGCCCTGGTGGACGCGGCGGAAGAGGACGTCCGCGACGTGCGGGTGCTGCTGGCGGCGGAGGTGGCGCGCGCCTACTTCGACCTTCGCGGCGCGCAGGACCGGCTGTCGGTCGCCCTGCGCAACGCGGAGAACCAGCGCCGCTCGCTGCAGGTGACGCGCGTGCGGCTGGAGGCCGGCCGGGGCACGGGGCTGGACACGGAGCGGGCGCAGGCCCAGCTCAGCTCCACGCTGGCCGCCGTCCCCGTGCAGCAGGCGGCCATCGCGGCCGCGCAGCACCGCATCGGGGTGCTGCTGGGGCGGGCGCCAGCGTCCGTGGCGACGGAATTGGACGGCGCGGCGCCCCTGCCGCCGCTCCCCGTGCTCCGGCCCGCCGCGGAGCCGGGTGCCCTCGCGCGGCTGCGGCCGGACGTGCGCGTGGCGGAGCGGCAGCTGCAAGCGCAGGCGGCGTTCGTCTCCGCGGCGCGGGCGGAGTCCCTGCCGCGCTTCAGTGTGGGCGGCGTGGCGGGCTTCACGTCGGGGAGCCTGGACGGGCTGGGCGGATCGGGGACGCCGCGCTACGCCATCGGCCCCGTGGTCTCGTGGCCGCTGTTCGACCTGCCGCGCGTGCGGGCCGGGGTGGCCGCCGCGCGGGCGGGCGAGGCGGAGGCCGCGGCGCGCTACGACCAGGCGGTGCTGCGGGCGATGGAAGAGGTGGAGACCAGCGCAGTGGCCTACACCCGCGCCCGCGAGGCGCTGGTGCACCTGGAAGAGGCCGCCGCCGCCAGCGAGCGCGCCACGGCCCTGGCCCGGCTTCGCTACGAGGAGGGCGGCACGGGCTTTTTGGAGGTGCTGGATGCGGAGCGCACGCAGCTGGAGGCGCAGGACCGGCTTTCGGCGGGGCGCACGGAGGCGGCGCAGGGGCTCGTGGCCGTGTACCGCGCGCTCGGCGGGCGCTGGCCGGGGGTGGACCAGCCGCGCTGATCCGGCGTGTACTCGGCTGTGCGCACGAGAGGCGGCTCCCGGCGGGGCCGCCCCCGACTGCTGCTCACGCGGAGACGCGGAGGACGTGCAGAAAAGACGAAGAGAAAAGAATGGCTCACACAGAGGAACAGAGGAACAGAGAACTGACTCACTTCCTCTGTTACCCCTGTTCCTCTGTGTGAGAATGATCCGTTGCCGGCCTCCGCAGTCGTCCACGTCTCCGCGTGAAACCGATTACGGGACCGTGGGCGCGCCTGTCCTTCGCTCCGTGCAACGGCTAAATTTGGCGCGGCATTGCTTCCCGGGCCTTCTCTCCGGGAAGCAACGCTTTTTCGTTGTGCCTTTTTCCGATCCGAAGCAAGGACGCAGATGGAGCATCGCATTGCAGCCGAGGCCGACGCCCCGTTCCTGGCCGACATCAACCGGCAGCTGATCGAGGACGAGTGGGACGGCGGCGGGATGTCGCTGGAGCGGCTGGAAGCGCGCATGCGCCGCTGGCTCGCGGATGCGGAATACCGCGCCGTTCTCTTTCTGGAAGACGGCGAGACGGTGGCCTATTCGCTCGTGAGCGTGGACGAGGACTCGGCGTACATCCGCCACTTCTTCGTGCTGCACGAGCACCGGGCCAAGGGCGTGGGGCGGCGCGCGATCGAGATCCTGTTCCGTGAGATCATCCCGCCCGCGTTCCGCGTGACGCTGGACGTGCTCGCCAGCAATCGCACGGGGCACGGCTTCTGGCAGTCCGTCGGCTTTCGCGACTACGCCGTCCGCATGGAGCGCCTGCCGGCATCGGATACGCCGGAGTAATTGGGACAAGCGTTTTCACACAGAGGACGCGGGACAAAGACGAGGATGCAGAGAACGACGATTCGTCCTCTGCGTCCTTGTTTTTGACTCTGCGGACGCTGCGTTGAGAGGGCGTCGGGATGCCTGCCCGGGCGAACCGCGGGCGCCGCGCAGGGTCTTCCCCCAGCGCCATCCGCCGATATCCGGAAATCGGTGTGCTTCTTGCCCCGCCGCGCCCCGGGGAAGATGACGGGGTGCTTGCAACGAGGAGGGGTGGATGCCGATGCGGTTCGGACTTCGCGGGCGGGGACGAGCGATCGCCACGATCATCCTGGCCTGCGCGATGACGGCGGGGTGCGCGGTCAACCCCGTCACGGGACGGCGGCAGCTGGCGCTGATCTCCGAGGCGCAGGAGATCCAGATGGGGCAGCAGGCCTCGCAGGAGGTGGCGCAGCAGCTGGGGCTGGTGGAAGACCAGGCCCTGCAGCAGTACGTGCAGCGCGTGGGCGAGGAACTGGCCCGCGAATCCGAGCGGCCCAACCTGCCCTGGAGCTTTCGCGTGGTAGACGACCCCACGCCCAACGCGTTCGCCCTCCCCGGCGGGTTCATCTTCCTCACGCGGGGGATGATGGACCTGATGGACTCCGAGGCCGAGCTCGCCGCCGTGCTGGGCCATGAGATCGGCCACGTGACGGCGCGGCACTCCGTCACCCAGATCAGCCGCGGGCAGCTGGCGCAGCTGGGGCTGGGGCTGGGCAGCATCTTCTTTCCCGAGGCCGCCCAGACCTTCGGCGGGCTGGCGCAGTCGGGGATGCAGCTCCTCTTTTTGAGCCACGGCCGCGATGCCGAGCGGCAGTCGGACGAGCTGGGCTTTCGCTACGCCCTGCGCGAGGGGTACGACGTGCGCGAGATGGACGACATCTTCGCCACGCTCATGCGCATCGGCGCGTCGTCGGGGCGCAGCTCCGTGCCCGCGTGGCTCGCCACCCACCCCGCCGAGCCCGAGCGCATCGCCGCCGCGCAGGCCCGCGCCGACACCGTGACGCAGACGCCGCTGAACCTGCGCCGCACGGAGTACCTGGCCCGCATCGACGGCCTGATGTACGGGGACAATCCCCGGCAGGGCTTTTTTCGCGGCGGCGCGTTCCTGCACCCGGACCTGCGCTTTCGCCTGGACTTTCCGCAGGGATGGCGCACGCAGAACATGCCGCGGTCCGTGAACGCGCTGGCCCCGCGCGAGGACGCCGTGCTGCAGCTCACGCAGGCGCAGGGCGCCAACGCGGACGATGCCGCGCGCCGCTTCCTATCGCAGCAGGGCATTCGCCCCGGGCAGGGCGGGCGGCAGAACGTGAACGGCAACCCGGCGGTGGTGGTGTACTTCCAGGCGCAGGCGCAGCAGGGGATCATCAGCGGGATGGTGGGCTTCATCGAGCACGGCGGCAGCATCTACCAGGTGCTGGCCTACACCCCCGCGCAGTCGTTCCGCAACTACGAGCCGGAGTTCCGCCGGGTCATCGGCAGCTTTGCCGTCGTGAGCGATCCCGCCGTGCTGAACGTGCGCCCCAACCGCGTTGACATCGTGCAGACGTCGCGGCAGATGACGCTGGCCCAGTTCAACCGCCAGCACCCGTCCGTGATCCCGCTCCCCGAGCTGGCCATCCTGAACCAGGTGGAGGGCGAGGCGTCCATGCTCCCCGCCGGCCAGTGGAAGCGCGTCGTCACGCAGTAGCGGCGGATGGATTCAGCGCAGGTGACGAAGCCCTCCCCCGGCGCGCCCGGGGGAGGGCTTTTACTGCATCGTAAGCAGAGCGGCAGGACAGCCCGGAAGGATGCCGCCACGACGTCCGTTCGGGAGGTGTGCGGATGAGGCGGACCCCGAACTCGCGCTCTCGTTGGCAGTTATATATGAGTTCATGGAGTCGCAGGATCGCCGCTGGCGCCACCGCCGGCCTGCTCGCAACCGGCTTTCTGCTCGCCGAACCGCTCGTCCGGTCCCACCAGAGCGCGGCGGCCGCGTCCTGGCAGCTCTACATCGGATCGGAGTACAACTCCTGCGAAGGGTGCTGCTATCTCAGCTTCTGCTGCAAGGTGGGTCTTCCGTGCGTCATCATCATCGATTGACGGCAGTGCTGCTGGCCTGTTCCCGGATGCACACCTTTGCCCGGTCGTCCCACCGATTTCTTGCCTCGCCCCTTCTCGCCGCACAGGTGAACGCCCCATGTCCCGGCTTCTCCGCTCGCCATCCTGGGCTCCCCGCGCCGCGCCGCTCGCGCTGCTTCTCGCCGCCGGGCGGTGCACCGGGGCGTACGCGGAGGCCGAGTCCGAGCTGCGGGAGGGAGACCGCGTTCGGTTCACCGCCCCCGGCTACAGCGCCCAAACCGGGACCGGCGTGATCGGCCTCGCCGGAGATTGCGTGGCGGTCATGGTGCCGGACCAACTGCCGAATCCCCGGCGGTTCGACGTTGTGCCCGTGGATTCCCTCACCGCACTGGAGGTGAGCCGCCGCCCCGGTGAGGACCCGTCCGATGCGTCTGCGGGGCCGCAGGCCATGCCTGGCGCGGCAGGAGAGGATCGCTGGATCCCCGTCTCCGTGGCGGGGGTCAAGCGGCGATACGGTTCCTGCCAGGTGAGTGAGTGAAGCCGGCATCTTCCATCCCACGCCTGCAAAACGACGTCTTTCCCCAATCTCGCGGCCAAGGAAGGACTTCGGGACATCAACCGCGTCTTCTACCTCCACGTAGCATCCTTCAGCACCCTCTCAGGGGGCGCGTCCCGCGGGAAGGTGGCCGGCGACAAAGGCATTGAAGTGCGCCGCCGGATCCACATGGAACGGGAACCGGGCGATCACCGGCGGGCGTGCGACGCGGTGCTCGGCGTCGGTGTCAGTCTCGTCGGAGAGTGCCGCGAGCGCATCGCCGGTGGCGGGAGGCCAGTACTCAAGCGTGATGCGGTCGCCGGGCTGAAGGAGCAGGACCGAGGTCATGTACTGGTTGCCCCAATGCGATGCGAACGGTTGCGTCTCGTGGCGTGCGGTGACCTGTTCGCGCCACAGCAGCACCGTCACCGGCTGCCCGCGCGGCACGATGACGACCGGCACCGAGCCGGCCGCAGACGGGCTGGACGACAGCGACAGGTTGAACCGCCCCGGCGCCATGGCCACGAACTCCGCGGAAAACGTCGTCCTGCCGCGGCCGGTGGCGGACCGGTTCGGCATGTGGTGCCTTTGGGCGCCCAGGAAACCCAGGTGCTCGGCCAGCGGGTTGGGGACGGACTCCGTCCCTGGCGCCGCGTGCGCGTCCGCCGCGCCGGACCAGTCGCCGGAGGGTTCACGGAACGTCAGTGCGAACGTGTGGCCGGTGTCGTTGACGACGAACGGCAGGATGAGGGTGTCGCCCAGGCACACGTCCTTCGCCTGGCGACGGCGCAAGCATCCGGGCTCGCCCACGCGGATGTACGACGTGTGCTCTACGTGCGTGTAGAGCGGGTCCGCGGGCCGGACGAGGTCGCGGTAGTCGTACCGGTAGCGGAGCTCGAACATCCCGCTCCGCCGCGGCAGGGCGTGCACCAGCCAGAACGTGCCGCCGCGCTCGTGCAAGCCGCTGCTCAGCTCCGTGTGCACGATCTGGAAGTCCTGCCCGAGGGCCGCCGCGAGCGCCCGGTGCAGCTGCGCGGTGTCCGGCGTCGCGCCCGCCGGGGGGATCCGCCCCGTCGCATCCGTTTGCCCCGGCAGCGGCGCGCCGAGCGACAGCGCGGCCGCGAGCACCACTCCCTGTAGAAGGTCCCGCATCCGCACATCTCCGCCGCCAGGGTTTGCCCGCGCCGTTCCCCGTCCGTCCGGCTCACGGTGCAGCCGGTCCGGGCTCCACGGCGTACCCGTCAGCCTGGCGGGATGTTCAACGCAGATGCAGTGGTCGATCCAGCCCTGCTGATACCGCTTCGTCCGATTGATTGTGCAGAGCGAAGAAAACATCAGAACGCAGAGTGCGCAGAGTGGAAAAGAGAGTTCGCAGAGGAAAAGCTCCATCCGTTCGCTGCAAACTCCGCGTCCAGGTTCTTTGGTCGGAATGCACACGGAAACGGGGAGCCGGACGCGCGGATACACGAGAGCCCTCCCCCGGCCGCAGTCAGGGGAGGGCCCGGCGTTCTCGCGGATGATGTACGTCCGACCGGCGTCAGTCCGTGCTGCCCGCCGTCGCCTCCGAATCCGGGTCGGCCGATTCGGCGTCCGGCGCATCGGCCGCCACCGCCTCGGTCGATTCTGTCGATGCTGATGCAGCCGATGCAGATTCGGGCGATGCAGTCTCAGCAGCTTCGGCCGATGCGGCCTCAGTGGATGCGGTCTCAGTGGATGCCACCGCCGGCGCCGCATCCAGCCCCGTCTCCATCAGCCCGGCGACGAGCTGGGTAAAGCGGACGGCGTCGTGCGGCTCGGAGCCCTCGGCCAGCAGCGACCAGCCCAGCAGCAGCTCCGCGTAGTCGCCCACGACGGCATCGTTGGGGTTCGCGTCGAAGCGGCGGCGCAGGCCGCGCACCATCGCGTGCTCCGCGTTCAGCTCCAGGATGCGGCGCTGGCGCGCGCCGTCGCGGCCCGTGGCCAGCAGCCGCTCCAGCTGCGGCGAGTAGTCGTGCTCCGAGACGACGAGCACGGCCGGCGACTTGGTGAGGCGGCCGGAGAGGCGCACCTCCTTGACCCACGTCTCCAGGCGCTTCTGCAGAACGCCCAGGAACGGCTCGAACTCCTTCTTGCGCTCCTCGCCGGCTTCCTTCTTCTCGCCCTCCTCCAGCTCCACCGCGCCCTTGCCCGCCGAGCGCAGCCGCTTGCCCTCGTAGTCGCGGACGGACTGCACCACCAGCTCGTCCACGGGCTCCGTGAGGTACAGCACCTCCCAGCCGCGGTCGCGGAACGTCTCCAGGGCGGGCGAGTTCTCGATCTGCTCGCGGCTGGATCCCGTGAGGTACCAGATGTCGGCCTGCCCCTCGGGCATCCGCTCCACGTACTCCTTGAGCGTGCCCAGCGTGTCCGACTCGCGCGACGAGCCGAACAGCAGCAGGTTGAGCAGCGTGTCGCGATTCTCGTAATCCGAATCCACGCCCTCCTTTACGGCCCGCCCCAGCTCGCGCCAGAACGTCTCGTACTTGGCGCGGTCGTTTTCCAGCAGCTTCTTGAGCGTGTCGAGCACCTTCTTGGTGAGCGCGCGGCGAATCTGCTTTACGTGCCGGTCGCTCTGCAGCATCTCTCGCGACACGTTCAGCGGCAGGTCCGGCGAGTCTACGGCGCCGCGCACCCAGCGCATCCACCGCGGCAGCAGCTCCTCGCTGTTCTCGCGGACGAGCATCCGTTTTACGTACAGCCGCAGGTTGGGCTTGAAGCCCGGGTAGTACATCTCGTTGGCGCCCTTGGACGGGATGAAGAGCACCGCCTGGTACTCCACCAGCCCCTCGGCCCGCGTGTGGATGGTCTCCAGCGGCTCCGACCAGTCGTGCGAGATCTGCTTGTAGAAGTCCGCGTACTCCTCCGGGGTCACCTCCTGCGGCGGCCGCGCCCAGATGGGCTTCATGGAGTTGAGCGCCTTTTCCGGCTGCGGCGTATCTCCCTCCGGCACCTCTTCCGGCTTTTCGGCCGGGAGGATGATGGGATAGGTGATGAAGTCCGCGTGCTGCCGTACGATGCGCGAAAGCACCCAGCGGTCGGCGTAGTCCTCGATGCCGTTCTCGCTGTCCACCGGCTTGAGGTGCAGCGTGATGGTGGTGCCCGGCCGGTCGCGCTCCGCCTCCGTCACGGTGAACGATCCGCCGCCCGCTGATTCCCACTGGGTCGCCTCGTCCGTGCCCGCCTTGCGCGTGACCAGCTCCACCCGGTCTGCCACCATGAACGACGAGTAGAAGCCCACGCCGAACTGGCCGATGAGCTGCCCGGCCCCCTCGGCGGCCTTTTCCTTGAGCTGCTCCAGCGCCTCGCGCGTCCCCGAGCGGGCGATGGTGCCGATGTTCTGCACCACCTCGTCGCGCGTCATCCCGATGCCGTCGTCCTCGATGACGAGGGTGCGGCTTTCCTTGTCGGGGAAGAGCCGGATTTTGGGCTCGTGCCCCTCGGGAAGGAGGTTGGGATTGGTGAGCGCCTCGAAGCGGAGGCGGTCGATGGCGTCGGACGCGTTGGAGACCAGCTCGCGGAGAAAGATCTCCTTGTCCGTGTAGAGCGAGTGGATCACCAGGTCCAGGAGCCGCTGCACCTCGGCCTGGAAAGCGAACTGCTGCTGCGCCTGCTCGGGCACGTTCCCCTCCTGTCGGTTGCGTTCGGATGATCGGTTGTGTCGATGACGTTCCGCGAGCACGACGATGCCCCGCGGAGAGCCCTGGAATTTAGCAGGTACGCGGCGGGGGCAACAAGTGGCGGGAGGAAAGGGTGCGGACGTGGAAGGATCTATGGCAAGCATGGTCACAGGGACGGTAGAACAAGAACATTGCATAGCTAACACTAATCGTTTAGATAGACCATGCCCCGCCTCACCTCTTACCGCGTCATCCATCATAGGCAGGTAGTCATGCATGAACTGACTATCCAGGACATATTTGATCTAGCAGCAGCTACGACTGATCCCGCACCAGAGGAACGGCTGAAAACGCTATTTACTTGGAAGCGTGATCGGTTGATAGAAATCGGTAAACTCTGCATCGGCACTGCGGCATCGTTGCTGGTGGCTACGATAATCGCGATTTGGAAGGGCGATACTGCCGATGTTTCTCCCCACTGGCCTTGGCTGGTGATTAGCACTTCTTTCGCAGTCGCGGCCTGTGGTCTTGCGAGCTTCTTGGCTGCGAACGCTCTTGGGGCGCAGTACGTTGTAGCCGTAAGGCGACTGGACTGGGCGAGAGTGATCGTTCGCGGCCAAGCTCAACGAGCAACGCCTGCTGGGGGAGGTGGGGCATGAACATCATGACTGTTGTTGTTGCCGCCGCCTTGGTAGCAGGTGTGCTGACTATGTGTGCAGTGCTGATTATCACCAAGTACCGTCTTGATTCCCAGCGCTTGGCCGCACAGCGAATTTCGATGCTAGAGAGAGTCTTAGCCGCTGAACGTGATCCTGTTGCGCTGGCTCGCAAGTTCACGGCGGAGACTGGTCCGTTAGCTCTCGCTGCTACGGTGCATGACAAAGATCTGCGCCGACGCTTGGACGCGCTGTTTAGTACCGTGGCAGAGAGGCTTCGGGAGCCCCCGCCTGAGACACGCGGCGATATACCTGATGATCAAAAGCCTCCCCCAATTGGTGAAGGCGTGCGAATTCCGGCAATGGGGATCGTTAGCGAACCCGCCCCATAGGCACGGCATCGCTCCGGGGGCGTTGGCTCGTATCCAGCCTACACCCTCAGCGTGCCGTCGCTGAGCCACGCGGGGTCCAGGATGTCCTCTACGCGCCCGGCCACGCCC
>DASQZE010000031.1:0-20014 GCA_035638875.1 Longimicrobium sp. | reverse complement strand
ACGCCTGGTGCAGCCGCCGGGATCGGACTCGTGGGTGCGCCGCACGGACGAGCTGACGTCGTCGCTGGCCGCCCAGGGCGTGGACATCAACACGCTCAACCAGGGCAACGGCGGCTTCAACCTCATCGCCGCGCTGGGCATCTTCGGCGTGACGGCGCTGCTGGTGCTGGGCATCAAGGAGTCGGCCCGCTTCAACAACATCGCCGTGGCCATCAAGCTGGCCGTGGTGGGCGCCTTCATCCTGGCCGGCGGCTACTACGTGCTCACGCACTGGGCGCAGTCGGTGGACAACTGGACCCCGTTCATCCCGGCCAACACGGCGCCGCGCGAGTTCGGGTATGACGGCATCGTGGCGGCGGCGGGCGTGATCTTCTTTGCCTACATCGGGTTCGACGCCGTGTCGACCACGGCGCAGGAGGCCAAGAACCCGCAGCGCGACATGCCCATCGGCATCCTGGGCTCGCTGGCCATCTGCACGCTGCTGTACATCATCGTGTCGGGGATCATGACCGGCATCGTGGAGTACCCGCGGCTGAACGTGGCCGAGCCCATCGCGGTGGCCATCGAGGCGACGGGCTACACCACGCTGGCGTCGTTCATCAAGGTGGGCGCCATCGCGGGCCTTACGTCGGTGATGCTGGTGATGCTCATGAGCCAGCCGCGCATCTTCTACGCGATGTCGCGCGACGGCCTGCTGCCGCCGATCTTCAGCCGCCTGCACCCGCGCTTCCGCACGCCGCACATCAGCAGCGCCATGACGGGCCTTGCGTGCGCCCTGCTGGCGGGCTTCTACGACGTGTCGGAGCTGGGCCACCTGGTGTCCATCGGCACCCTGCTGGCGTTCGTGATCGTGTGCGGCGGCGTGTGGTACCTGCGCGTCAAGGAGCCCAACCGCCCGCGTCCGTTCAAGACGCCCCTGGTGCCCCTGGTGCCCATCCTGGGCATTGCCTCCTGCCTGTTCCTGATGTCGCGCCTGCCGGTGGAGGCCTGGGAGCGGCTGATCATCTGGCTGGCCATCGGCCTGGCGATCTACTTCCTGTACGGCAAGCGCCACAGCGTGGTGCAGCGCACGCACCGCCAGGTGCACGACGAGGAGCCGCCGCGCCCCACGTACACCGACAGCAAGTAGCCGGCACCCGGCGCGGCCCGTCCGCGCTGATGCACTCCGCCCCTCCCTGGGATCCCCGGGGAGGGGCGGAGTCGTTGTGAGTGCCAAGTACCGAGTGCCAAGTACGGAGTGCAGTCCCTGTCCCCTGTCCCCACGGGGTTGCGCGCGGGCGCCGGACGGGCCACGTTCGCGCCCCGGCCGCGCCGCTGCCGGCATCATCTACTCGGGTGCGGTGCGCATCCTGCGGACAGGGGCCGCCGTCACGGGCAAACACGGGAGCGGATGAGCAAGCCGGACATTCCCCAGGGGGTGCGCGCCTTCATCGCGCAGAACATCGAATCGGCGGAGCTGCTGGAAACGCTGCTGCTGGTGCACTCCGCCCCGGAGCGGGAGTGGACGCCGGAGGACGTGGCCCGCTCCATCTACACCGTGCCCGCGGGCGCCACGCGCCGGCTGGAGCAGCTGGTGGAGATGCAGCTCGTCTCGTCCACCGGCACGGCCAACCCCGCGTACCGCTACGCACCCGGCACGTCCGCGCTCGCCGGGCAGGTGGATGCCCTGGCGGCGGCGTACCGCGCCAACCGCGTGGCCGTCATCAACGTCGTCTACGCCCCGCCCCCGGACCCGCTCCGCAGCTTTGCGGACGCCTTCAAGCTCAGGAAGGACTGATGGCGACTCTCGTCTACGCCCTGTGCGCCCTCACCAGCCTCGCGTGCGCCGTGCTGCTGCTGCGCGGGTACGCCGCCAGCCGCGCCCGGCTGCTGCTGTGGAGCGGGCTGTGCTTTGCCGGCCTGGCGCTGAACAACATCCTGCTCCTGGTGGACAAGAGTTTGGTGCCCGCGGTGGACCTGTCGCTGTGGCGCACGCTGCCGGCCGTGGCCGGCGTGGCCCTCCTGCTCTACGGACTGGTATGGGAAACGCGCTGAGCGGCGTGGCGAGCGGGTTCCTGGTGGCGGGCTACGCCGTGGCCGGCCTGTTCTTTCTCCGCTTCTGGCGCGACACGCGAGACCGCCTGTTCGGCGCGTTCGCGGCGGCGTTCTGGCTGCTGGCGGCGCAGCGGCTGGCCCTGGCGCTCTCGTCCGACCCCAACGGCGACCAGCTGCTGCTGTACGGCGTTCGCCTGCTGGCATTCGTGCTCATCCTGGCCGCCATCGTGGACAAGAACCGCGGCGCCGGCCGCGCGGCATGACCCGGCTGCACACGTACCGTCGCGTTACGTAGCAGTTGCACACGACTGTTGTACGGCGGGGGCGGAGGGCCTAGATTGGTCCTTCGCCCCCGACGTTTTCCTGCCCCAGGCACGGCAGTCCGGTGTCCCTCTCCGCGAGGTGGCCCATGTCGCACGTCACCGTCCTCATCGTCGACGACGACGCTGACCAGCACACCCTGTGCGGCGTGTTCCTGCAGCACGCCGGGTACACGGTGCTGCACGCGTTCGACGGGCAGGAGGGGGTAGAGATGGCGCGCGCGCACCTGCCCGCGCTGGTGCTGATGGACATCCGCATGCCACGGATGGACGGCATCACGGCCCGCCAGGCGCTGGCCGCCGACCCCCTGACGGCCCGCATCCCCGTCGTGGCCCTGAGCGCCGACGTGCTGACGTGGCCCGAGCGGCGGGTGATGCAGGAGGGGTTCGCCGCGCACCTGCCCAAGCCCTGCAACCTGGATCGGATCTCCGCGCTGGTGCAGCGGCTGATCCGGGTGCATGCGGCGCCGGGATTCGTCGCGAATCCGGGAACGGCGCTGGCGGTGTAGCGGAGGGCGGAGGCAGATCGGCGAAGGCGAAGGATCGGCGAAGGCAGATCGGCGGAGGCGAGGGATCAGCGCTGCGCAGCAGAGAGGCCCGGGCGATGTGCCCGGGCCTGTGTTCGTTTGGGGAGCGACGATCCGGCACCCCGGAGCGAATGATCGCGGCTACAACATCACACTGTCGGCCTCCGCCTACACCACCGCGCCCAGGCAGGTCTCCGCCTCCCCGGCTGAATCCCATCCCCGACGGAACCCGCCGTTCTCGCTTCCCCCATGCAGTTTATGGGGGAAGGGCCGGGGATGCGGGGCGCCCCGCCCGGGCAGGTTTCCGCCTCCCCGGCCGAATCCCATCCCGGGAGGAACCGCCGTGCTCCCTTCCCCCCAAGCAGTTATACCGAACCCCACGATTCATTGTGCACACGGAGCTTTACTGCCGTCTCACGCGGAGGCGCGGAGAACTGCCGAGACAACAACGGATTGAAATCACACAGAGGAACAGGGGTAACAGAGGAACTTCCGTCGTACTCTGTTACCTCTGTTCCTCTGTTCCTCTGTGTGCGATTGCTGTTTCTCATTCTGTTCTCCGCGCTCTCCGCGCTCTCCGCGTGAAGCCCCTCCTTAAAACTTTGAGTGCACACTCAACTCGGATATCCGGTATTACACGGAGGAAGCGAAGCGTTTGTTCCCCGTGCCCCCTGTGGCCTCCGTGTGAGACAGCAGTTGAGATCCAGGTGCACAACCAATTGCGAGATTCGGTATTATACCGAATCGCACGGTTGATTGTGCATGCGGAGTATTACTGCTGTCTCACACAGGGGGAAAGAGGTCACGGAGAACAGCAAGACCGGATCTGTTCCCCGTGTCCTCTTTCCCCCTGTGTGAGAACTTCTTTGAAGCATGAATGCACAGTCAATCAGAGAATCTGGTATTATGGGGGAGGGCCGGGGATGGGGGGCGCCCCGTCCGCGCCAGGTCTCCGCCCTACCGCCGCGGAACGCGCCCCTTCTCCCGCTCCGCCCGGGCGCGGGCCTCCGCCTCCTGCTGCACCCGAAGCCGCTCCAGCGCCTCTGCCTCGCTCGCCGAGCCCGGCTCGGCACCGGGGCGTACCACGGGCGGGGGATCGGCCGGACGCGGCGCGGGACGCTGGGCCGGTTCGGTCGGGCGCTGCGCGGGCTGGGCCGGCTGCTGGGGCCGCTGGACGGGACGGGGTACCGGTCGCGGCGCCGGCTGTGTGGGCCGGACAGCCGGTCGCCCCGCGGCGCGCGCCCGCGCCTGCTCCGCCTCGGCGATCTCGTCCTCCGCCTCGGCCTCGGCCTGGGTGCGGCCGGCGCCGGCGGGGGCGCCGGTGATCTGCACGCCGCCCAGGCGCAGGCCCTGCACGGGCAGCCCCTCGGGGAGCATCCGCTCCACCGTGGCCATGTTGACGGGCTCCGCCTCCAGGTCTACGTCCACGAAGCGGAGCGTATCTCCCAGGATCATCCCGAAGTCGCCCGTGATGTGCGTTCCCCGCGCGCGCAGGTCGGCGTCGCGGCCCAGGAACATCATCCCCTCGGGCCGGTGCTCGATGCGCAGCGACAGCTTGCCCCGCGCCTCCGCCGGAAAGCGCGGGTACAGCCACTGCAGGTCGCGGAACGCCACGGAGTCCGTGCGGAACGCCAGGTCGTACATGGGCGCCTCGCGTTCGTCGAACCATTCCGGAAAGCTGTCCGTCCGCACCACGCCGGACATGGACAGCAGCGAGCCGGGGAGGGCAATGACGGGCGCGTCCAGCTCCACGTGCGCGCGCAGCAGCGCCACCTGCCCCTGCACCTGGTTGAAGCGCACGGTGTCGCGAAAGATCTGCGCCGTCCCCCGCAGCGAATCGATGTGCAGCCGCGAGCCGTTGGTGCTCCCCGGGGCAAAGCGCACGCGGGTCATGCGCCCGGTGAGCCGCATAAAGTTCATGGTGCGGATGAACCCGCCCGCCACGCTGTCCACCAGGGCCAGCGACGTGTCGGAGAGCGCCTCGCGCACCATGGCCCGCTGCGCCCGTGGCGACAGCGTTGTGTCCGGCGACCAGGGCGTCTGCAGGCGCACCACGCCGTTGACCATGCGGATGGTGTCCAGCAGCGTGGCCCGCTCGATCTTCGGCTTGTTGGGGTCGCGCTGCGTGGTGTCCGCGAAGATCGCCTGGTAGTTCCACAGCGTGTCGCCGGGGAGCTTGAAGACGTAGATCTCCGGGTCGTACAGCGTGGCCTGGGTGATGTGGATGCGGGGCGAGAGCAGCGTCGTCACCCGGTAGTCCAAAAAGGCGCTGTCCGCCACGAGGAACGGCCGCCCCTGGTTGTCCACCAGCGACAGGCCGTGGACGGTGGCGCCCTCGAACAGGTTCCCGTCGATGCGGGTAATGAGCAGCTTGCCGCCGCGTACGTTCGCGCCCAGCGCCGACAGCGTGCGCTGCAGCACGAACGCGCGCCCGCGGTCCGTGCGTGCGGCCACGTTCGCCACCAGCAGGACGATGAGCACGCCCAGGGCCACGCCCCCCAGCCCCCAGGTGAGCATCCGCGTCATGCGCGCGCGCCGGGCCATCAGCCCTCCCCCGCCCCGCCGGCCGCGGCGCCCGGCGCCCGGACATCCCTGCGGTCGTCCATGAAGATGCTCTCGAGGCCGTGCCCCATCTCCTTCGCGTCGTCCAGCAGCGGCGGCCGCCCCCGGCGAAAGAACAGGTGCCGGCTGGTGGGCACGAAGTCGCCGGCGTCGTCGAAGTACATGTAGTGCGTGATGCGGATGACCCCGCCGCCAATGCGCAGCACGTTCAGCGAGTTCTTTTCCCGCTCCCGCGCCCGCCCCCGGCGCGAGGTGCTGGTGCCGCTCTGGGCGATGATGATTCCGTGCTCGCGGTCCGCGCCCGCGTACACGTCCAGCGAGTTGCCGATGTACGCGCGGTGCAGGTGCCCGCCCAGGATCAGGTCCACCCGCATGGCCGTGAACGCATCCAGCGCCCGCTTGGCCTTGGGCATCACGTCCGCCCCCTCCCAGTCCGGCGGCGGCGCGAAGTGGTGGTGCGCCACGATGATGCGGTGCACGTCGTCGGGCACCCCCCCGAACGCCTCGCGGGCCAGGTCGATCTGCCAGCGATGGATGCGGCCGTTGGTGATGGCCTGCCGCGGCGCCGTGGAGTTCAGCGACACGATGACGGCGCCGGGGATCTCCGTGACGTAGTCCAGCTTGTCGGTGATGTGCTTGCGGTAGTAGCGGTACGGGTGCGTGAGCCGCTCCAGCCCGCGGTACAGCGGCACGTCGTGGTTGCCCGGCGTGACGATGGTGGGCACCCCCGGCAGCGTGTCCAGGAACGCCCGGGCCTCCGCGAACTGCTCTTCCCGCGCGCGCTGCGTAAAGTCGCCCGAGGCCACGATGCAGTCGGGGCGCAGGCGGTGCGCGAACGTGCGGACGGCCTCCCCCACCTCCGGGTGGTAGGGGGGGCCGAAGTGCAGGTCGGAAACGTGGAGAATGGAGATCAAGCCGGCTGCCGGGGTCGCTGGGACGTGGACGGGACCGCGCGAATGAGGGGGAGTCCTGCTACCCCCGTGCCATGGGGACGGAATCGCGCACCAGGCCGGGAAACGGCAGGTCCGCGCGGGCGTTCAGGTCCAGCCCGCCGCCCTCGCCCCCGCGCCAGCGGAAGAGCGCCGCGCGGGCGATCATGGCCGCGTTGTCCGTCGACAACCGCGGCGACGGCGCGTACAATTCCCCCGTCCGCCCCAGCTTGCGCCGCAGCGATTCCCGCAGCGCGCGGCTGTTCGCCACGCCGCCGCCCAGGACCACGCGGCGGCACCCGGTCTCGCGGACGGCGCGCAGGGTCTTTTCCGTCAGCACGTCCACGGCGGCGGCCTGGAACGAGGCGGCCACGTGCGGCACCTCGTCCGCCAGCGTCCCCTCCGCCTCCAGCCGGCGCACGAGCAGGCGCACGGCGTTCTTCAATCCGCTGAACGACATTGCGTAGAAGTCCGCGTCCCCCGGCTTCTGCCCGCGGTTGAAGAGGGGCCGGGGGAGCGGATGCCGCTTGGGGTCGCCGTCCGCCGCCGCGCGCTGGATGGAGGGGCCGCCCGGGTAGTCCAGCCCCAGGAGCTTGGCCGCCTTGTCGAACGCCTCGCCCGCGGCGTCGTCGCGGGTGCCGCCGAGCAGGTGGTACTCGCCCCAGGCGGGCACCCACAGGAGCAGCGTGTGCCCGCCGGAAACGAGCAGCGCCACGAACGGCGGCTCGGCGCCGGGGTGCTCCAGGTGGGTGGCGAACAGGTGCCCTTCCATGTGGTGCACGCCCACCACCGGCTTTCCCGCCGCCCACGCCGCCGCCTTGCCCCAGGCCACGCCCACGAGCAGCGCGCCGATGAGCCCCGGCCCCGCCGTCACCCCCACGACGTCGACGTCCTCCAGCCGCACGCCGGCCTCGCGCAGGGCGCCGTCCACCACGTCGTCCACCGTCCGCAGGTGCGCACGGCTGGCCAGCTCCGGCACCACGCCCCCGTACAGGCGATGCACGTCCTGGGTGAAGATGACGTGCCCCAGCAGCTCGCGCTCGCCCCGCAGCACGGCCGCCGACGTCTCGTCGCACGACGTCTCGATCCCCAGCACCAGCGTCTCGCTCACGGCGCCGTCCCCCGCTGCGAGTCCGCCGGCGCGGTTGTCGGAGAGGCCGCGGCGGGAGGCTGCGCGCCCTCGGGATACACCCGCACGCGCGCCGGCGTGGGCCGCGCCGTGACGCCCGGCGGCAGGCCGTCGAAGACGAGCGGCGCATCCACGCCCCCCGCGGGCACCACGGCCGGCAGCGAGTCGCGCGGCACGACCGCGCGCAGTGCCGCGGCAAAGACGGCGTTCAGCGCGCGCTGCGGGCCCTGCACCGTCACCTGCACCCGCGCCGTGGCGGAGACCAGCCCGTCCGGGACGTAGACCTGCACGTTGCCCACGGGCCGCTGCGCGCGCAGCTCCACGCCGCCGCCTACCCGCACGGCGCCGCGCGAAAAGCTCAGGCCGCCCATCCCCGCAGTGTCGATGTCCACCTGGCGCGAAAAGGTGGAATCCGTCTCCGGCACGATCTCGAAGCGCTCCGTCGTCACGAACGCCAACTCCGCCAGGCGGTCCGCCGGGCCCGTGACGCGCACCTCCGCGGGAAGGATCTCCAGGTCCTCGCCCACGACGTAGCGGTCCAGCGACCGCCGCCCGATCCGCGCGCGGACGGGGACCACGCGGCTGGCCAGGCGCTGCAGGTCCACGCGGACCACGGCGGGGCGGATGTCCTGCACCCGCACGGACAGGCCGGAGGGGATGCGCAGCATGGAGGGATCCACCGGGAACGCCCGGCGCTCGCCCACGGCGGAAAGGGGCAGCACGAGCGTGGGCCGGTCCAGCGCCAGCTCCCACAGCTCGCGCCCCGGCCCCGTGAACTGCACGCGCACCTCCCCGGGCTCCGTGGGCCCGCCCAGCACGTACTCCGGGTCGCGGACCACGGGGTCCACGCGGACGGGGATCCACTGGCTGGTCACCTGCTCCGAGCTCACGACGGCCCAGATGAGCATCGCCAGCCCCAGCGCGGCCAGCTTGAGGCGCCAGTTGTAGGTCAGGATGTCCGCGGAGAGCTTCACCCGGCTCCTTCCCCCAGCAGGCGGCGGAGGAGCTCCGGGTGCGAGCCCGTGTCCCACTCCGTGGCGCCGATCACCTTTTTCTGGATGACGCCGTTTCGGTCGATGATGAACGACTCCGGCACCCCCGTCGTGCGGTAGGTGCGCTGGATGCCGCCGGCGGGATCGTGCCAGATGGTGAAGGTGAGCCCGAGCTGTTTGGCGAAGTCCGCCACGTCGCCGCCCGCCTGCCCGCCGGGTGCCACGGCGCCCGGAGCCGCGTCCACGCTCACGGCCACGATCCTGAGCCCCTGGGGGCCCAGCTCGCGGTGCAGGCGCTCCATGGACGGCATCTCGTCGCGGCAGGGACCGCACCACGTGGCCCACACGTTCAGGAGCACGACCTGGCCCTTGAGGTCCGCCAGCGCGACGGGCCGGCCCTGCAGGTCCGTCGCGGTGAACGCGGGTGCCGCGCTGCCCACCTCCACGGGCAGAAAGCGGTCGCGCACGAGCCAGCCGGCGCCCAGCAGCAGCACCAGCAGCGCGACCACGCCCCCCACGAACCCCCACTGCCGCGACTTCGCCATCGTTCCTTCGCGTGTGTCCTGGTGGATCCGAAATTTCTACGAGCGCCGAATCTCGTGCAACGACAGGCTTCACCAGCCGCCGCTCCGCGGGCGCCCTCACCCCCCGGCCTCCTCTCCCGCAAACTGCGCGGGAGAGGGGGAGAACTTCACCTTTCCCGATGCGGCTTTTCCGGCACGGGCAGAGGGCCCCCTCCCCCCGGCCCGCCCCCCGGCCCCCTCCCCCGCTTCGCGGGCAGGAGGGGGAGAACTTCGTGCCCGGCGAACGCTCGCCTTCGTGCCGGCACCGGGGTGGACGAGCCTGGGCGAGGCCGGGGAGGGCCCCCGGGGACCCCCCTCGGCCCTTCCCTACGGCACCGCCGGCTCTTCCGCGGGTGCGGGCTCCGGCTCGGCGGGCTCGCCCTCCGCGGGCTCGGCGACGAAGGCCGAATCCACGCCGAGCGTGTCGGCGGAAGGCGGGGGCGGCGGATTGGGATTGGCGCCAGCCAGCGTCACGCGCACGCGCTCGCCCATGCGAAGGCTGTCGCCCTCCACGGGAGACTGCGCGATGATGGTCCCTTCCGGCTCCAGCGAGCCCGGATCGTACGCCACGCGGCCCATCTCCAGCCCGCCGGCCTGCAGCCGGACCCGCGCGTCCGCGGACGGCAGCCCCACCACCGGCGGCACGCGGACGAAGGGCGGACCGGCGCTGATGAGCATGGTCACGATGCTGCCCACGGCGGCCCGCTGCCCCGTGGCGGGGCTCAGCCCCAGGAGGGTGCCCTCGTCGCGGCGGTCGCGCACGCGACGGATGGCCACCCGGTACCCGAAGCGCTGCAGCAGCCCGATGGCATCCGCGCGCGCCAGGCCGCGGATGGCCGGCACCGCGCGCATCTCCGGCCCCGTGCTGAGCACGATGCGCACCGTGGAGCCGCGCGCCACCTCCTCGCCCGGCAGCGGCGTCTGCATCAGCACGCGGCCGCGGGCCAGGCGCGGGTTGGGGAGCGAGTCGCCGCGCTGGATGTCGAGCCCCTCGCGGTCCAGCATCCGCTCCGCCTGCTGCGACGTGGCGCTGGTCAGGTCCGGCACCGTGACGATGGCGGACCGCCCGAAGCCGGGAAAGAACAGGAACGTCATGAGCAGGTAGCCCACGACGAAGCAGGTGAAGGCCGTGGCCAGCACCCACTTGAGCAGCACCCGTTCGTCGAAGTACCGGCGCACCCGCACGGGGAGCCCGCGGTGCCACCCCGCGGCCGGCGCGGGAAAGCGGCGGCGCACGGGCGGCTTCACGCCCCCCTCCGCAGGCGCGCGGCGAACGCCCCGTCCACCCCCTGCCGCTGCGGCAGCACGCACAGGTTCCCCGCCGCGTCCAGCAGCGCGCCATCCACCGCCCCGGACGGGTCCAGCGTCCACCCCGGCCGGCCCGCCAGGAACGTCTCGATCCGCAACTCGTTCTCCTCGCGCTCCAGCGAACAGGTGGAATACACCAGCAGCCCTCCCGGCTTCACCAGCCCCGCGGCGGCCGCGAGCAGCTGGTCCTGCAGCCGCACCAGCGCCGCCAGGTCGTCTTCCGTCACGCGCCAGCGGCCGTCGGGGTGCCGGCGAAAGGTGCCCGTCCCCGTGCAGGGCGCGTCCAGCAGCACCGCGTCCACCTCGCGGAACGGCGGCCGGCGCCCGTCCGCCACCACGGCGCCCACGCGGGCGCCCCACCCCAGGCGATCCGCGTTCTGCACCACGCGCCCCATGCGCCGCAGCGACATGTCCGCCGCCGCCACGTGCCCGGCCCGCTCCGCCAGCCCCATCGCCTTGCCGCCCGGCGCCGCCGCCAGGTCGATGACGGTCGCCCCCTCCGGCACGTCCGCGTAGCGCACCACCAGCGCCGCGGACGGGTCCTGCACCACGGCGGGGACGATCGCCAGCGCCTGCGCGGCCGTCGCGGGGGGCAGGATGCGCAGCGAGTCCGGCGCGAAGTCCACGGCCTCCGTCTCGATCTCCGCCTCCGCCAGCCGCGCCCGCGCGTCGTCCACAGAGATGCCGAGGGGACGGATGTACAGCTCCGGCCGCCGGTTGTCCGCGTCCACCAGCGCCCGCGCCTCGTCGCGCCCCCAGCGGCCGATCCACCGCTGCACCAGCCAGCGCGGGTGCGATCCCCACGACTCCAGGTGCTCCACGGGGTCGTGCCCGAAGTCCGGAAAGGGGAATTCCGGGCGGCGCTGCATGTTCTGCAGGATGCCGTTCACCAGCCCCGCGGCGTAGGGCGCGCCGGCCATCCGCACCAGCTCCACGGACTGCGACACGGCCGCGTAGGGCGGCACGCTCCCCATCTCCAGCAGCTGGTACGCGCCCAGGCGCAGCACGTCCAGCACGTCCGGGTCCAGGCTGTCGACGCCGTCGCGGGCGAACTGGTTGAGCACGTGGTCGATGCGGCCGCGCAGGCGAAAGGTGCCGTACACCAGCTCCTGCGTCCACGCGCGCTCGCGGGGCTCCATCCCGTCCGTGGCGGCGTCCAGGGCGCGGTCGCCCAGCTCGCCCTCGCGAAAGCGGGCCATGGCCTCCAGCGCCGCCTGCCGCGCGACCGTGGGCTGTGCCATGCCGCTCAGTCCAGCATCCCGGCCAGGGGCGACGACGGCACGGCCCGCTCGCGGCGCGGCATGCGCCCGGCCAGGTACGCCAGCCGCCCCGCCTCCGTGGCCAGCGCCATCGCGCGGGCCATGCGCACCGGGTCCCGCGCCTCGGCCAGCGCCGTGTTCATCAGGATGCCGTCCACGCCCTGCTCCATGGTCACCGCCGCGTCGCTGGCCGTGCCCACGCCCGCGTCCACGATGACGGGGACGGACAGACGCGACTTGATCGTGCGGATGTTGTAGGGATTCACGAGCCCCAGCCCGCTGCCGATGGGCGACGCCAGCGGCATGACGGCCGCGCACCCCGCGTCTTCCAGCCGGAGCGCCGTGATCAGGTCGTCGTTGGTGTAGGCCAGGACCACGAAGCCGTCCGCGACCAGCTCCTTTGCGGCGCGCAGGGTGGCGTCCGCGTCCGGCAGCAGCGTCTCCTGGTCGCCGATGACCTCCAGCTTTACCCAGTTTGTGAAGCCGGCGGCGCGGGCCAGGCGGCAGTAGCGGATGGCGTCCTCCGCCGTGTAGCACCCGGCCGTGTTGGGCAGCAGCAGGAACCGCTCGGGATCCAGGTGATGGAGAACGCCTTCCTCCTTGGAGCGATCGAGATCGACGCGGCGCACGGCGACGGTCACGACCTCGGCGCCGGATGCGTCGATGGCGTCGACCATCTCCGTGTTCGTGCGGTACTTGCCCGTGCCCACCATGAGCCGCGAGCGCAGCGGCCGCCCGGCGATGACGAGTGGCGCGTCCAGCGCGGCGGGAGCTTCCAGCAGAGTAGACATCAACTGCGAGTGCGAAAGTGCGAAAGTGCGAAAGTGCGAAAGTGCGAGAGTGCGAGAGTCGGGTCCGGCCGCATGAGATGGTCGTTGCCGCACGCGGAGCGCCCCCCTCCCCGGCCCTCCCCCGCAAACTGCGCGGGGGAGGGAGAACGTCCGTCTCGGTGGATAAGATCGCGCCGGCAGCGAGCGGCCCCCTCCCCGCTTCGCGGGTGCTCGAAAACCCAGCCCCCGCGCGAAACTGTCATTCCGAGGGAGCGCACGACGGCACCCGCCCGTTGCCTGAGCCCTGCGCGCGACCGAGGAATCTACTCTGGCCAGGTAGAACCTCCGCCGATGCGCTGGGACTTCGCCCGTGCACCCCTCCCCCGAAGTTGGGGGAGGGGTCGACGGCCGTCGCGAGGAACGAGCGTAAAGGCCGGCGGGGGAGAGGGCCCCCGTCGCGTCAGTGACGTGATCCCGCATCGACCCCGGCCATCGTCCCTCGCGCGCCGTCAGCTCCGCGACGAAATCGATCCCGCGCCCCGCCCCGTCCTCATCCCCCGCCGACGAAGTGCACCAGCTCCAGCTGGTCGCCCTCGCGAACGGCGGCGCCGGCATAGGCGTCGCGGCGCAGGATGTCGCCGTTCTGCTCGACGACGATCATCCGGGGCTCCAATCCCAGGTGCGCCAGCAGCCCCGCGACGCTGAGCCCCGCCGGGATGGCGCGCTCGTCGCCGTTCACCCGCACCGTGATCTCCGCCGCGACCGCCGTGTCCGTCATCTAACCCATCCAGTAGCTCAGGTAGTTCCGCACCGCTTCCACGGGATCGGGGGCGTCCCACACGCCGCGCAGCACCGCGACGCCCGCAGCGCCCGCATCCCGCGCCTCCGCCGCCCGCGCCGGCGTCACCCCGCCGATGGCGATCACGGGCACGCCCAGCGCAGCGATCTCGCGGACCAGCCCCACGCCCGCGCCGGTCCGTCCAGGATGCGAGGCACTCTCCCAGAGGGTACCCGCGAGCAGGAAATCCGGCTCACCCGCGAGCGCATCCCGCGCCTCGTCCACGGAATGCACGGAGACGCCCAGCAGCCGGTCCCTCCCCAGCACCCGTCGCGCGTCCGCCGCGGACAGCCCGCGCCCACCCACGTGCCCGCCGTCTGCGCCCGCCGCGAGTGCCACGTCCAGGCGGTCGTTGACGACGAGCCAGGCATCCTCGTTGACGGCGAGCGGGCGCATCCGCCGCGCGAGCTCGTACAGCGCGCGCCCCGACGCCCGCGGCGCCCGCAGGTGAAAGACGACGTGCGGCCCGCCCATCTCCAGCACGAGCCGCGCGGCCTCCAGGAACCCCGGCCGCGCAACGATCTCGTCGTCCGTGACGACGTGCAGCGGCGGGATGGAATCCGGCTTCACGCGAAGGACACCGATGTACGGACGCGGGATTCGGCGCGGCGGAGCGTCGATCGCGCCGGCAGCGGGCGGCCCCCTCCCCCCGGCCCCCTCCCCCGCTTCGCGGGCAGGAGGGGGAGAACTTCCTCACGGATGGCCGAGTCCGCGCCGGCAGCCGGGCGCCCCTCCCCCCGGCCCCCTCCCCGCTCGTTCCTCGCGGAGAGGGGGAGAACCCCGGTTCCGCGCCAAAACCAGCCGGCGGCGTGGCACTCCCCCGCGACGGACCGTCCGCGCAGGCGGACATCGTGTGGTCGTTGCGGCGAATTCATTCGCTCGGCCCGGACTTCGCCCGGCCATCGAAATTCAATCCAATCGCCCCGGACTTCGCCCGGCCCATCGAAATTCAATCCAATCAGCCCGGACTTCGCCCGGCCCATCGATCTCCTCCCACCCACGATCCACCCGTCCCCGCCGCCCTGCCTCATCCCCCGTCCCCGAACCGCTCGCCGGCGGACACGCCGCGGCCGCGCACCCAGTCCGCGGCGGGCATACGGCGCTTGCCGGGGGGCTGCACCTCGCTTACACGGATCGCCGCGAACCCGCAGGCGATCACCACGCCGCGCTCATCCGCCTGCAGCACCTCGCCCGGCGCGCCGGCCGCGTCGTCCACCACCCTGGGGCGAAAGAGCTTCACCGTCCCCTTCGATCCGAGCGGGCTCCACGCGCCGGGGACGTCGTCCATCCCGCGCATCCACAGGGCCACCTCGTCCGCGGGGAGCGACCAGTCCACGCGCGCCGTCTCGCGGTCCACCTTGGGCGCGTACGTGGCGCGCGCGTGGTCCTGCGGCTCCTCCACGATGCCCCCGGCCTCCAGCAGCATCAGCGTCTCCACCAGCGCCTCGGCCCCGATCTCCGCCAGGCGGGCACCCAGCTCGCTGGCGGACTCCTCCGGCTCGATGCTTTCCTCCACGCGCATGAGCATGGGCCCGCTGTCCAGCCCCGCCTCCATCCGCATGATGGTCACGCCGGACATGGCGTGGCCCCGCACGATGGCCCACTGGATGGGCGCCGCGCCGCGCAGCTCGGGCAGCAGCGAGGCGTGGATGTTCACGGAGCCCAGCCGCGGCACGGCCAGCACCTCGGGCTTGAGGATCTGCCCGTACGCCACGACCACGGAGATGTCGGCGTCCAGGGCGCGGATCTGCGCCAGGAACTCGTCGCCGCGCGCCTTTTCGGGCTGCAGCACGGGAATGCCCTCTTCCAGCGCCTCCTGCTTGATGGGCGAGAACGCCACCCCGCGCCCCCGCCCCGCCGGCCGGTCGGGCTGCGTGACGACGCCCACCACCACGTGCCCCTCCTCGGACAGGGCGCGCAGGGCGGGGAGCGCGAACGCGGGGGTGCCCCAGAAAAGGACCTTCAACTCTACCTCATTCCTTGGCGAGTTTGCGGTACTTCTTGAGCAGCATGTTGCGCTTGATGGGCGACAGCCGGTCGATGAACAGCACCCCGTCCAGGTGGTCGATCTCGTGCTGAAGGCAGCGGGCCAGCATCCCGTCCGCCGCAATGCGCACGGGATTGCCCTTCTGGTCCAGCGCGTCCACCACGCAGGTCACGGGGCGCTCCACGTGGGCGCTCACGCCGGGGATGCTCAGGCATCCCTCCTCGTACTTTTCCGCCGGGCCCGTGAACTCCGCCACCACGGGGTTCAGCAGGGCGATGGGCTCCGCGCCGTCCTCGTGCACGTCCACCACGATCAGGCGCTGCGACAGGCCGATCTGCGGCGCCGCCAGGCCAATGCCGCGCGCGTCGTACATCGTCTGGAACATGTCCTCCACCAGCCGGTCCAGCTCGGGACCGGGGGCGGGGACGTCCGTGGCCTTACGCCGGAGGACGTCGTCCCCCAGCATCACGATGGGACGCACGCTCATCAGGCCTGCTTGGCCGGTCCCACCCCGGCCGCGTTGATCTTGCGGGTCACGCGGCTGCGCTCCACCACCAGCGTGGAGCTGCCCGAGCGCACTTCCACCTGGTCGTCGCGCACCAGGGTCACCGTGCCGATGATGCCGCCGGCCGTGACCACCTGGTCGCCCTTCTGCAGCGCCGCCACCAGCTCCGCGTGCGCCTTGGCCTGCCGCCGCTGGGGGACGATGATCATCACCCAGAAGATGAAGAAGATGATGACGAACGGCAGAAAGCCCAACAGCGAGTTGCCGGTCTGGTTCTGGGCCTGCGCCTGGAGCATGGCCAGCGAAAGGATGTGCATCGGTCCCAATCCGAATAAGGTTGATGTCGGTCGTCGTCGTACGCGCTCAGCCCCGCGCGGCGCGGCCGGCGTGAAAGCGGTCCAGCCACGCCCGGCTCCACGAGGCGAAGTCGCCCGCCTGGATGTGCTCGCGGGCGGCGTTGGCCAGGTTCACCAGGAAGTGCAGGTTGTGGATGGAGAGCAGCCGCATGCTCAGCCCCTCGCCCGCCACGAACAGGTGCCGCAGGTACGCCCGCGTGTAGCGCTTGCAGGTGTAGCAGCCGCACTCCGGGTCCAGCGGCCCCGCGTCCGTGTGAAAACGGCGCTGCTTGATGTTCACCTGCCCCTCGGCCGTGATCCATACGGCCCCGTTGCGCCCGTTTCGCGTGGGCGCCACGCAGTCGAACATGTCGATGCCGCGCCCGATGGCCTCCAGCAGGTCGTCCGGGTAGCCGACGCCCATCAGGTAGCGGGGCAGCCGGCCGGGGAGCACGGGCTCCAGCGCCTCCAGCATGGCGTGCATGGTCGGCTTCGGCTCGCCCACGGAAAGGCCGCCGATGGCGATGCCGTGCCAGTCGCCGCCGTCCAGCGTGGCCCGGGCGGACGCGATGCGCAGGTCCGGGTAGATGCCTCCCTGCACGATGGGGAACAGCGTCTGCTCCGGCCCCTCCGGATCTTC
The DNA here is from genome assembly GCA_035638875.1 of Longimicrobium sp. Taxonomy (GTDB): domain Bacteria; phylum Gemmatimonadota; class Gemmatimonadetes; order Longimicrobiales; family Longimicrobiaceae; genus Longimicrobium. The sequence goes on along the minus strand of DASQZE010000031.1, from coordinate 3,316 downwards.
TTCCGGCAGCTCCGCGAAGCGCACCCGGCACCGCTCCAGCCAGCGCAGCGTGCGTTGGTACGCCTCCGTGGCCAGCTCGCGGCTGCTCTGCCCCGGCGGGCACTGGTCAAAGGCCATGATGATGTCGGCCCCCAGCGCCCGCTCGATCCCCATCACCCGTTCCGGGGTGAAGAGGTGGCGCGACCCGTCGATGTGGCTTTGAAAGGTGACGCCCTCTTCCTCGATGACGTTGATGTCGGAGAGGGAGAACACCTGGAAGCCGCCCGAGTCCGTGAGGATGGGCCGCTCCCACGTCTGGAACCGGTGCAGGCCGCCCATCTGCCGCACGGTCTCGTGCCCCGGGCGCAGGTACAGGTGGTAGGTGTTGCCCAGGATGATCTGGGCCCCGAGCCCTTCCACCTCTTCGGGCGTGAGCGTCTTGACCGTGGCCTGCGTGCCGACGGGCATGAACACGGGCGTCTGCACCACGCCGTGCGGCAGGGTGAGGCGTCCGGCGCGCGCCGCGCCTTCCGTGGCCTGGATGTCGAACTCGAACAGCGGTCCCCCCGTCTCGTTCTCCGTGGTGTGGCGAACCGGTAGTTTGGGGGGAGCGGGGGTTCGAGGCAAGGCGGGACGGAAACAGCGGGTTACAGGGGACAGGTTACAGGGGACAGCCAGCAAACACCGCGTACGGGAGTGTCGCCGGGTTTCAGCCGGTGTCGCAGGCTTTCGTCCAGGGGCACGGGTTCCGCAGGTGTCGCGGGCATCCGTGCATCCAGGGCACCGGGTTCCGGCAGTCTTGCGGGCATCGTCCAAGGGGGACGGATTCCCCCGTGTCGCAAGCATCCGCCCGAAGGACGGGGGTTCCGGCAGGATTGCGGCGATCCGTCCAGGGGCACGGGGTCCGGCAGGATTGCGGCGATCCGGAGAGGGGCACATGGTCCGGCAGGATTGCGGCGATCCGTCCTGAGCGGCTAAAGCCGCCGCTGGGAAAGCGGTAAGCCCCGCCCCGGCCGCTGGCGCGTCCGTGCGAGGCTTCAACTGCGTGCAGGGCAATGAAGCGCCCGTGCCGGCCTCCAGGCTGAGCGGCTGAAGCCGCCGCAACAACCGCGGAAAGCCCCACAAACTGCGTGGGGCTTCAACAGCTCGGCGGCGGACGCCGCCATCTTGGTCCCCACCGGCACCCCGCCCCGACCCACGGCACGCCGCCCGTGACGGAGAGTCCGCGCAGGCGGACTTTGTGTCGTTGTTGCGGCGAATTTGCCCTTCCTGCCGCCCACCAGCCACTCATCCATCCCTCCGCTCCCCCTGACCCTGCCCGTCCCCAATCCGCCCGTCCGCCATCCGCGCGACCCGTCCAACCCGCATCTCATATCAAACGTTTTGTTGCGGATTACGCGCGTGGGAGGAAGATTGGAGACGCTGCTCCTTCATGCCGTATCACCATCCCCATCATCCCGAGCGCACTTCCCATCCCTGGCGGAGCGTACCCGCATCCGCCGCACGGCTTTCCCCCCACGCACCCCACGACGGCCAGCCATGAGCATCTTTTCGTTTCCGCGCATCCACTTCAAGGGGTTGATGGCGGTCAACCCGGGCACGGGAAACAACGACGACTACAGCGGCAACGCCCTCATGGGGGCGAACTACCCCGGCCACGAGACGGACCCCCTGCGCCAGGCAGACTCGCCCAACGTGCAGCCGCTCACCTACGGCATGACGGACGCGCAGTGGGTCACGTGGGCCCAGGCGCGGCAGACGTTCGCCGCCGTCCCCCCGTCGAGCACGGCGGCCGTCGCGGGCCCCAAGTCCAGCCCGGACGAGAACAAGGCCGAGGGCAACACCGCGCCGCCGGCGGACGCCACGGCCGTGTACTACGTGCCCGGCGAGTGGAACTACTACGGCGACATGGGGCTCACCTTTTTCGACACACCCGTGCTCAGCGTGGTGACCGGCCCCGGCACCGTGGTCACGGACCCCGCGCAGCAGCCGGTGATCGGCGCGCAGGTGTCGTTCAACAACCGCCCGGACGACACGGGGCGCAGCACGGGGCTGCTGGTGGACGTGAACGCCGAGGACGTGCCCAGCAGCCAGATCATCGCCGAGTCGGTGATGATCGCCAAGAACGGCACGGCGCTCCTGGCGGGGACCCCCAGCAAGGCCGTTACGCGCAACATCTACTTTCAGCGCAACTTCAACCTGAACGGCCCCAACGGCGCGGGATGCCTGTTCCAGTGCGTGATCCCCGCGGCCTCGCTGGGCGGCAGCCCCCTGCTGAAGCAGTTCCCCGCCCAGCAGAACGGCGTGCCCCTCTCCGGCGTCGTCTTTCACTACTACCTGTTCCGGCCCCTGCAGGAAATCAACACCTTCAAGTACCCGTTCAACGCGTCGGACCCGGACAGCGCCTGGTTCGCGAAGATCGAGGAGCGGTACGCGCAGGCGGCCCACGCGCCGGGCACCCCGGTGCTCCCCTCCATGACGCCGCAGGAGGTGCTGGCGAACTTCGCGGCCAACGGGCTGAACCCGGACTACATCCAGGTGACCGGCACCTTCGCGCCGGCGTACGAGGGCGAGGTCCTCTCCGCGCCGGTGGGACGTTGCCTGGTGCCGTCGAACCCGGTCCCCGCGCCGGGCAACCACGGCAACGCGGGCGGCCCCCATCCCACGTTTCCGCTCGCGCCCGCCGTGGTGAACGTGGACCGCGCGTCCGGCATCATCTCCGCGGACTTCAGCGGCACGTTCCCCGACCAGCTGCAGGGGACGGCGTACGACCCGCTGGATACGACGAACAACCCCAAGTGGAGCTTCAGCTCGGGACCCGCCGAGCTCCGCGTCACCTACGGCGGGAGGGGCTTCCCCGTGGGGCCGGTGCCCTACCAGGACACGGACGCGGGCGACCGGGTGGGATGGATCTTCGACTTCCGCATCGCGGACCTGCCCTACCAGGCGCAGTCCCTCCTGGACGGCGGCACCCTCGAGCTGTGGGCCGCAGTCCGGCAGGAGGACGGCAGCTACAAGGACACGCAGCTGCTGGTGGAGCAGGACTACCTGGTCGTGAGCGACCAGTCCACCCTCTTCGGCGAGCAGGGGCCCGGCGCCAGCACGCAGTTCATCAACAACGACGGCATCCCCGAGCCGGCGCGCATCCGCGTCTTTCGCAAGGGAACGGAGCTGGCCGCGGGCAGCTGTCCACCCGTGACGGTGTGGGAGTACGACACCACGCCCAACCAGGCGCCGGGCGCCCTCACGCAGATCAGCACGACCTTCGGCCCCGGGCAGGACCTGAGCGTGGACATGGGGAAGAACGGGAACCGGCTGTACACCTTCACCGTCGACG
>DASQZE010000030.1:0-29856 GCA_035638875.1 Longimicrobium sp. | reverse complement strand
GGCCTCCCGCCGCGTTGCCAGCCCTCGGTGATGCGGGCCAGATCCTTCGGTCGGCGCCATGGATCTAACCGGGAGAAGGGTTTCGGCGGCGCCTCCCTCAGGAAATCAAGCGCGGGGAGAGATTCTTAAACACGCTCTTAGACCGGACTCAAACCGAGTGTTTGAAGGCCGGGTGGAATCGTAAACACACTCTCAGGAAGTCAAAACCGCTGCTCCGAATTGGTGTGGATGGCAGGGCCGTTGAAAGCCTGTTCTGCCACTCAGTGCACCCCGGCAGCCCGCACGGTCTCCGCATCCACACCGGAGTCCGCCGTGCCCAGCGCCTCTTCGTCGCGCCCCGCCGGCTCCCGCAGCAGCTGGTAGATGATGATCGCGCCGAACGTCGCCGTGCCGATGCCGCCCACGGAGAATCCGCCGATCTTGAGCACCAGGTCGCCCGCGCCGATGGTCAGCGTAACCGCGGCCGTCACCAGGTTGCGGTTGTTGGAGAAATCCACCCGGTTCTGCACCCAGATGCGCGCCCCGGTCACCGCGATCAGCCCGAAGAGCACGATCGAGAGCCCGCCCAGCACCGGGCCCGGGATCGTCCCCACCAGCGCGCCGAACTTGGGCGACAACCCCATCACGATCGCCGCCACCGCCGCCACCACGAAGATGAGCGTGGAGTAGATGCGCGTTACCGCCATCACCCCGATGTTCTCGGCGTAGGTCGTAACGCCCGTGCCGCCGCCGGACGCGGCCACCATGCACGCCAGCCCGTCGCCCAGGAACGCGCGGCCCAGGTGGCGGTCCAGCGACTGCCCCGTCATGGCGCCCACCGCCTTTACGTGCCCCAGGTTCTCCGCCACCAGCACCAGCGCCGCCGGCGCAAAGAGCAGCGCCACGTCCCAGCGGAATACGGGGCGCGAGAAGTTGGGCAGGCCGATCCACGCCGCCTCGCGCAGCGGCGCGAAGTTGACCACCGGCCCCATCCCCATCCCGTTGGCCAGCACCAGGTACAGCAAATATCCGATGACCCCGCCCAGCAGGATGGGCACCCGGCGCAGCAGCCCGGGCGCGTAGACGGCCACCACGCACGTCGCGAGCACCGTCCCCAGCCCGATGGCCGTGTCGAAGCCGCTGCCGCTGATGCCGCGCACGGCCACCGGCGCCAGGTTCAGCCCGATCACCGCCACCACCGCGCCGGTGACCACGGGCGGCATCAGACGCTCGATCCACCGGTATCCCGTCGCCATCACGATCAGCCCGATGACGGCGTACAAGGCTCCCGCCGCGATGATGCCGCCCAGCGCCACGCCGATGTTGGGGTTGGGCCCCGTTCCGGCGTATCCCGTGGCCGCCAGCGTCACCGCCACGAACGCGAAGCTGCTCCCCAGGTAGCTGGGCACCCGTCCGCCCACGATCACGAAGAAGATCAGCGTCCCGATCCCCGAAAAGAACACGGAGGTGTTGGGATCGAAGCCCATGAGGATGGGCACCAGCACCGTGGCGCCGAACATGGCGAACACGTGCTGCAGCCCCACCACCATCGTCTGCCCCCACGGCAGGCGCTCCTCGGGGCCGATCACCCCGCCGGCGACGGGGGTCCAGCGGGGAAAAAAGCGTTCGCGTGCAGGCGAGGGCATGGATGGGCTCGGCGGGGAGGAGGGTGTGGATGTGCTACGGCGGGAAGCAGCAAGGGAGCACACCGGACGCTGCCCGCACAAGACCGTGCGGGGCAGGAGGGGGGATTCGTAATCGGGGGGGATTCGTAATCGGGTGGAATTCGACGGGCGAATCGCGGTGCGCGATCGTGCCCGGCAAAGACCCGGATCTCCGCCGCACGGCCCCCTTGCTTTCGCCCAGCGTTGTCACGGGAAGCGAGCGCGGATGACATGGCGGTGAAGCGGTTGCGACCGGAGCCGGGGCGACGACGACAATGGAGACGATGAGCGAGCGCATCCGCCGCAGAGGTGGCGGTATTTCCCTGCGGCCCGTGGGGTAGGGGGATGGCCGAAAGCGACGAGGCGGATGCCCTGTTCCGCCGCTACCGGCGGGAGGCGGTGCTCCTGCACCGGCCCTGGCCGCCGCATGCCGCGCCGCCGGCGAACAGCCATTGCGGCGGGCTTCCGCGATTGCCGGAGTCGCACGAGTGGCCGCGCACCTCCAGCGGCACGCCGCTCCACTTCCTGGCGCAGATCGACTGTGCCGACATCCGCTTCAAGACCCCGCTGCCGGAGCGGGGCGTGCTGTTCTTCTTCGGCCGGGACAATACGGATGCCTGGATGGCCGCCTCACCGGCCACGGACCACTGCCGCGTGCTCTACGCGCCCGATGCCTCGCCGCGCATCCCGCCGCGGCAGCCGCCCGCGGATCTCGCGCCGCTGGGCCACCCGCGGACGGGGCTGAACGTCCACCCCGCATGGCCCGTCGTGCCGCTCCGGTTCGACAGCTTTCCGTCCGAGAGCGCCCTCCCCGACGCGAACGACCGCGACGAGCGGGCAGGGCGCGGCCTCCTCCAACGGCTCGCACGCGGCGTGCGTGGCGCTCCAGAAGAGCCGGAAATCGGCGCGGACGTGCGCGCCCCGCGACCTCGCCCGCCGCGACTTCAGCAAGGTGGAGGGCAGGCTCGACGGCGACGGCCACTGACCTCGGCGCGCCGTGCGGATGGCGCAATCGGCATAGCCGCGACGGCCGAGTGCGAGGGTATCTGAGAAACTCTCCCGCGTTTTGATTTCCCGAGGGAGGCGCCGCCGGAATCCAGGCCTTGGCTGTGTCCAGGGCGCCGACCGAAGGATCTGGCCCGCACGACCGGGGGGGCTGGCGACGCACCGGGAGGCCGGCCCCTCACCTGCGAGGAGTAGACCCTTCGTTCGCGCGCAAAGATCTGTATACCTTGAAGTTACCGGCGCGCGCTCCCTCATGAAATCGACCGGGGACGCGACCGGCGCGGAACGCTGCGCCGTGAGCGTGGGATCCGTTGATCGAATGTTCGCGACTCCGCCCGATCGCCCCGGCCCGTGTGAGCCGGGACGATCGGACGGACGACCGCGAGATCCACGTCTCCGTTGCTGTCCGAGCGCTCAACCCAGGGCGACGAGAAGCTCGTCCAGTTGATCGAACGTCTCGACCATTGCCTCCGCTGCTCCGGTGCCGGCGGCGTCGAGCGCTTCCTTCGAAGGATAGGTCTCCTGCAGGACCACCAGCGTCTTGCCGTCCTTTTCCTCGAAGGTCACCGTGGTGACAGGCCCGCCCTCGCCGCCTTCTTCATTGGTCCACGCGAGGCGCGAATACGGCTTCACTTCGACATACGTGCCGAAAAACGCGGCGGGCTCGGGGCCACCGTAATCGAATACCAATCGGTACTTGCCTCCGACACGAGCATCCACTTCGCAGGACAGCAGGGTCATTCCCATCGACTTGGGCACCCACCAGCGCTGGAGCAGCTCAGCCTTGGAAAATGCCTCGAACACGATGCGCGCCGGGCCGTTGATCGTGCGCGTGACAACCACCTCGCGGTCCGACTTCCGTTTCACCGTGGTGCGGTTCTTCACGGGGCCGGGCCTACTTTCGATTCTTGCGTTCATCGCTGTTCTCCGTTCTTGTAAGTTCCTCGACAACCTTGTCCAACTCGTCGAAGCGTTCGTCCCAGCGCTGGCGGTACCTCTCGAGCCACGCCGTCTCTTCCTCCAATCGGCGCGGGCCCAGCTGGCACGTCCGCACGCGCCCGATCTTCTTCGTGGTGACGAGCCCCGCCTGCTCCAGGACGCCGACGTGCTTCTTGATGCCCGTGAGCGTCATGTGGAACTTCTGGGCAAGCTCCGTGATCGAAGCGTCGGCTCGTCCGAGCTGCTCCAGGACGCCACGCCGCGTGGCGTCCGAGAGCGCGGCGAACGAAGTATCGAGTCGGGTCGTCATATACTGAACCACATGGTGCAGTATTTAACGCAAGCGTTCGCGGCATGCAAGGGGTGGCCGCGAAGAACGATGCGTCCTACGATCTCAGCTGAGCGTGCGCATCCGTGACCGGTCAGACCACCATCGCTGCCTCTACTGCGACGACGGCTCAGCCGTTCGCCTCCACGTAGCGGCCGAAGTTGTCCAGGATGGCCTGCCATCCCTGCCGCTGCAGCTCGGGCGGGTTCTCGCTCTCCGCGTCGAACGTCTCCCGGACCAGGACGCCGTCCGCCTGCTGGACGAACTCGACCGTGACCTCGCGGCCGTCGCCCATCCGGTATTCGACGGCCTCGCCCGGCACCACGCGGGTGTAGGTGCCCCCGAAGTCGAAGCCCGCGCTGCCGTCCTTTGCCTCCATACGCGACACGAACGTCCCGCCTTCGCGGAGATCGACCTCGCTCCGGGGGGTGTGCCAGCTCTCGTGCGCGGAATTCCACGCCTTGATGTCTTCCGGGTTGTTCCAGGCGTCCCACACCTTGTCCGGTGCGGCCTTCACGACGGTTTCCACGGTGATCTTCATCGGCATCTCCTGTTGATGGGTAACGTGTGGCTCAACCATGCGTCGAACGAGCGGGGTGGATTTCGACATCGGGGCCATCGCCCGGCGCATGAGAGCGCGCAGCGTATCGCAACATGGGACGCTTGCGCCAAACGCACCTCGCGATTAAATACAACCACATGGTTGTATATCATTCGCTCAGCGATGCGGAGATCGACCGCGTCTTCCACGCCCTCGCCGATGCTACGCGGCGGGACATCGTCACCCGTCTGCTGGCCGGGGAGCCGGCGTCGGTCTCCGCGCTCGCGGCCCGGTACGACATGTCCTTTGCCGCGGTGCAGAAGCACGTCGCCGTCCTGGAAGGCGCCGGGCTGGTGACCAAGCACGCGCAGGGCCGCGAGCGGATTGTCCATGCCAACCCGGAGCGCATCGCCCGAGCGCGTGAGCTGCTCAACCGGCTGGAGGAGCTGTGGAAGGCCCGCTTCAGCCAGATCGACGCCCTGTTCACCGAACCCCGTTCCCAGGAGTAAGCCATGCCCATCACGTCCGTATCGTCCGACCCGAACGCGCTCACCCTCACCTTCGTCGGCGACTATCCCGTGCCCGTGGAGCGGCTCTGGGACGCGTACGCGGATCCGCGGCAGCTGGAGCGGTTCTGGGGGCCGGAGACGTACCCCGCCACCTTCACCCGCCACGACATGGAGGTGGGCGGCCGCTCCCAGTACTACATGACCGGCCCGGACGGCAGCACGTCGCACGGCTCGTGGTACTTCCTCGAGGTGGAGCCGGGGAAGCGGATCGAGGTGGAGGACGGGTTCGCGCACGACGACGGCCTCCCGAACGACGGCCTGCCGAACATGCGGATGGTCTTCACCTTCCAACCGACCGCCACCGGCTCGCGCGTCACGGCCGTCACCACCTTTCCCAGTGTGGAGGCGATGCAGCAGCTGGCCGAGATGGGGATGGAGGAGGGGATGCGTTCGGCGATGGGACAGCTGGACGGCGTGCTGGCGGAGCCCGCACCGGTCGCGGTGGGGCGCGCCGGCTGATCCAGCTGCGCGGCATGGGAAAGGCCCCAGCCCCGGTATGGGTTCGGCCCTTTCGGTTCCGCGCCTGGCGCGCCGCTGCGGCCTGGACGGAATCCGGACAGCAGGTGGATCTCGCGAACTCGACTTCGGCCATTCCGGATCAAAACTGTTCCACGGCGCACCGGCGGGTGTTCCGTCCGGGGGATCCGATGCACGGCCTTCCACCCAGGGCCGCCTTTTACTGATCGCGATCGTGTGAGTGTTGTGCCTGGGCCGGCATCCGCTCCGTGATGCCACCATCCTGCTTTTGAAAAAACGCGGATCCCGTCCCCTCGCCGGCAGCAACCGGTCTACCAGGGGCCTGATGCTTCCGGCGCAATCCGTCCGGTCCGCGATCAGCCATCGCGGCGCATGGCTCCGTCCGCGCGGGCGGTGGTGGGGGGGGCATAAGGGGATGGTCGTGATCGCGACGGCCGGATGCGGATCGGACGGCGAGCGGCAAGGTGCCAGAGATCCTTGGTAGTGAGCTTGCTGCCGCGAGGGGACGGCCATCCGCGTTTTTTGGGAGAGGCATAGCAGGCAAGATCGCCGCGACGGAGGCGGATGCCTGCCCTGGCTCGATATCCACCTGATCGCGATCTTTAAAAAATGTGCCCGCGCCGGAACCTTATATCACGGGAGAACGGCCAAAGTCGAGCTGAGGCGCCGCCAGAGACCCGTCGATGAAGGGACTTTGGCGCCGACCGAAGGATCTTCCGTGCCATGCAAGGAGCCGGCGCATGGGCCGACTCCGTGCCTTGCGAAGTAGATCCTTCGGTCGCGCCCAAGGGGTAGCGCACGGGCAGGGTCTGCGCGGGCGCTCCCTCAGGAAATCAAGAATCCGGATGCGGGCTTACGGCGCGGCGGAGCGGATCGCCGCGTCCAGGTCGGCCCAGAGGTCCTCCGCATCCTCGATCCCGACGCTGAAGCGCAGCAGGGAAGGGGGGAGGTGCGCCTGTCCCGGGATCGCGGCCCGTCGTTCCATCGTCGATTCCACGGCCCCAAGACTCGTCGCGTGGCGGATGAGCCGGACGTTGCGGCACACCGCGTCCGCGAATTCGGCCCCGCCGCGCAGATCGAACGAGATGATGGTCCCGAACCCCTTGAGCACGCGCCGGGCGGTCTCGTGCGTGGGATGCGAGGGCAGGCCCGGGTACCGGACACGGCCGACCAGCGGGTGCGTCTCCAGCCGCTCCGCCAGGGTCGATGCGGTCTGCTGGGCCCGCTGCAGGCGGATGGCGAGCGTGCGCGCGCCGCGGACGGCGAGCCAGGCTTCGAGCGTGCCAGGCGTGGCGCCGTGGAGCTCGCGGCTCGTCCGGAGCGCGTGCCACAGCGCATCGTCCCGCGTCGTGGCGACCCCGGCCAGCAGGTCGGAGTGGCCGCCGATGAACTTGGTGGCCGACTGCAGCGACACCGTAGCGCCGAACTCCAGCGGCTGCTGGTTCAGCGGCGTGGCGAAGGTGTTGTCCACGGCGACCATTGCCCCCGGCTTGCGGGGTGCCGCGCAGATCGCCTCCAGGTCCGCGACGGCCAGCAGCGGGTTGGAGGGCGACTCCAGCCAGACCAGGTCCGCCTCCCCGCAGGCGCGAATCCAGCCGGCCGTATCATCCACCGCAACGCGCTGCACCGACCAGCGGCCTCGCTCGGCTCCCGCGGCGGCCAGGCCGACAACCCCCTGGTAGCAGTCATCCGGCAGCACCACCACGGCGCCGGCCGAGAGCTGGTCGAACACCGAGGCCATGGCGGCCATCCCCGACGCGAACGCCACGGCCCTGCCGGACTCCAGCCCGCCCACGACGTCTTCGAGCGCCTCCCACGTCGGCGTGCCGTCGTCGCGCGAGTAGGCGCGCTCGCTGCCGAGGATGAAGTTGGATGCGGGGACCAGCGGCACGTTCAGCGGCGCGCCGGGCTCAGCCGATCGGCCCGCGGAGACGAGCCACGACTCCGGCTTGAGTGCGGATGGGTGCATGTCCATGTCGTTCCTCCAGACCAGACGAGCCAGGATGGGGCGCCTGCCCGATCCCCGGCAGGCCGGCGGGAAGCAGAAAGCCCCACGCCATGGCTCGCCCGTGAGCCTGGTGTGGGGCCGTCCCCACGTGCGTATGGGAGAGACGGGGTCGTCCCCGCTCTGTACGTGTGGGCCGAACCTACACGGAGGCGGGTGTTTACGTCAACGGGTCCGGCCCTGCGCTGCCTCCTGCGGATCGCGATCGGGTGGATGATCTGCACGGCAGCGAGATCGGCCGCCCTCGCCCCCTCACGTCGGGCGGATGCGCAGCACGCGGCGCAGCCAGGTGCGCAGCCGTGCAGCCGGCCGGGCCGATCGGGCGTCGTCCCTGGCGCTCTCCAGGTCGTCCAGGTCGATCCCGAACTTCACTCCGATGAAGATCAGCCCCGCCGCGGCCAGCCCGGCCATCGTCTGGGCGGGTGAGGGTTCCAGGAACCCCATCGCCACGCCGCTCAGCGGGATGGAGAGATAGGTCAGGCACGTGCCGAGTGTGAGCGAATACTCTCCCGTGACATCGGGGAACCGCGCCCAGTTCGGGCGCGGGCTGGGCGGAACGGCGCGCGGATGGCGCTCCGCCTGCTCCACGAAGCGGCGGATGAGCTCGCGGGTCACCAGGCGCGCAGGCCGATCGTGCAGCGTGATGGTGAAGTCGTGAATGCTCTGCACGCGCAGGAGAGCCTTCTCGTGGTCCACGGAGACGGTGTAGTTCTCGATCGCCGTCCACGGAATCCCCGCGATGTCCGGGGCGCCGCCGATGAGCGGCTTGACCTCCACGATGATCCCGTCGTCCACCAGGCGAAACTCCCTGCGGCGGCGCACCAGGTACCGGTTCGCCAGCCATGCGGGCACGGCACACGGCAATGCGTTGAGAAAGATAAGCCAATCCGAATTGTACATGTCCCCCGAGTCGACCACGATGAACACTCCCGCCACCGTCAGGATGGGCGCGGCGATGAGCAGCAGGCAGCCGGCGCTGGTGCCTTCGATGGTGACGGACAGGTCTACGGGAAAGCGCTCGGCGGTCGCCCGCTCGTGGGGGCCGACGATGGCCGCCGGGTCCCGGACGAGCCGGGCAGCCTCCGTATCCCCGACCAGCATGGGAGGAAGCGGCTCGCCATGGCGGACGCCAGCGTCTCTGCGGCGCATGTGAAGGTCCCGTTTTCTGAGCGAGCGCTGGAGGGGGGGCTGGGCGGTGATGCTCCGGGCCGTCCGCAGGATACCGCACCGCGCGGCATCGGACAACAAAAACGGGCGCCCTCGCCCAGGGTACGCCCGCGATCCCCGTTCACGGGCGCACCCTCAACAAATCATAACCGAATCGCACGGTTGATTGTGCATGCGGAGTATTATTACTGCTGTCTCACACAGGGGGAAAGAGGTCACGGAGAACAGCAAGACTGGATCTGTTCCCCGTGTCCTCTTTCCCCCTGTGTGAGAACTTCTCTGAAGCATGAATGCACAGTCAATCAGAGAATCTGGTATCAGAGGTTGTTCCGGATTCGGGATGGCCATGTCCCGCCGCGGACGCCTACCGCCGCAGGTACTCGTCCACGTTGCCCGCCAGCACGTCCAGCGGCACGTTGCCGCCCAGAACCACGGTATCGTTGAACGCCTTGACGTCGTACGCGGCGCCGAGCGCGGCCTGCGCCCGCTCGCGCTGCCGGTTGATCTCGCTGTGGCCTACCTTGTAGCCGCACGCCTGCCCCGGCCACGAGCAGTAGCGGTCCACCTCGCTGGCCACCTCCAGCGGGTTGGACCCGTTCACCTCCACGAAGAACCGCACCCCCTGCTCGCGCGTCCACCCCTTGGCGTGCAGGCCGGTGTCCACCACCAGCCGGCAGGCCCGGAACGCGATGGACTGCAGGTAGCCCAGCCGGCCGACGGGATCGCTCTCGTACGCGCCCAACTCGTCGGCCAGCTGTTCCGCGTAGAGCGCCCAGCCCTCGGAGTACGCGTTGAACGACAGCATCTGGCGCACCAGCGGCATGTCGTGCGTGTACTCGCCCTGCCAGATGTGCCCGGGGATCGCCTCGTGAAAGGCCAGGTCCGCCAGGCTGTAGCGGCTGTGCAGGTCCGTGGTGCGCAGGTTGATCCAGAACCGGCCGGGGATGGTCCCATCCACCGACCCGGCGCCGCCGTAGGCCGCCGGGGCGCCCGGCTCCTCTTCGGGCGGCAGGCGCTTCACCTCCATGTTGGGATTCACGACCGTGTTGAACGCCCGCGGCATCTGCGCGCGGATCCACGCCAGCCGGTCGTCGATGAACCGCGTGATCTCGGCGCGCCCGGCATCGCCCTCGGCGAACTGGTAGCGCGGGTCGCTCGCCAGGGCGTTCATCCGCGCGCCCACGGTGCCCTGCGTGTATCCCACTTCCTTGAGGATCCCGTCCATGCGCGCATGCAGCCGCGCCAGCTCGCTCCGGCCCAGCTCGTGTACCTCGTCCGGGGACATCGACGTGGTGGTCGATGCCTTGAGGGCCCACCGGTAGAACTCCTCGCCGTGCGGCCGCGCCGAAATGCCCGGGTCGTTCGTGGCGACGGCACGCTGCGCCTCCAGCTCCCGGGCCTGGCGGTCCAGCGCCGGCGCGATCTCCTGCGCGGCGATCCGCCGCGCGCGCCCGGCCCAGTCGCCGGGAATGCTCCGCGCCCGCCGCTCCAGCGACTCCACGAGCATGCCGCCCGCGCGCGCGCCCTGCGCGGAAAGGCGCATCTGCGGCAGCGCCTTGTCGAGCAGAAAGGCCGGCGGAACCAGGCCCATCGCGCGCGCCGCCCGCATGCGCTCCAGCTCGCCGTCAAGCTGCCCCGTGTACGCCTGCAGCCGCGCGAGGTACGCCTCGGCGTCGGCGGCGTTCTCGACGCGGTGATCGCTGTCGAGAAAGCGGGGCACGTCCAGGTACGCGCCCACGTTCTGGATCACGACGTACGGCGTGTTGCGCCAGCCCCCGACGGTGATGTCGCCGTAGGGCAGCGCGAACCCCTCCAGCGCCGTCGTGTAGGCGCTGCGGACCACTTCCACGCTGGTTCGCACGGCGTGGGTCAGGCGGCCGGCGTCCACGGCCGCAAGCGCGCCCAGGTCCGCGCGCAGCTGCTCCGCGACCCGCCGCTGCCCCGCCGCGGAACGGTCGGCGAGCCGGGCCCGAAGCCCGGCCCGCGCGCCCACGTCCAGGCCCAGCGAGGTCGCCAGGTCGGGGTAGAGGTGCAGGAGGTCGTTGCCGATGCGGTCGAGGAGCATGATGGCGTTCCGGTCGGCGTCGGTGGGCGTGCCCGCGGCCGGCGTGCCTGACGGTGGCGTGACTGGCGAGGACGCGCCTGCGGGCGGCGTGTGGGCGGCGCCGCATGCGGAAACGAGCGGCAGCGCGGCGACGGATGCGAGGGCGGCCAGCATCTCCCGGCGCGTGAGGAGTCCGTGGGCGGTCGGGTCGTTCGGCATCATCGGGGGCGGTATCAGATCAGGCGTGGAGGTTGAGCCTGCGCGGGCTCTGCCGGCGGCGGCCAGGACCTAACCGTATCACCGCGATGCGGAGCCGTCCATGCTCGGGGCCGACGAGAGCCTTGCGTGCCAACCGCTCACTCCTGATCCTTGTGTCGTCAGGCCACGTGAAACTACCCGGCATGCAGGCATCTCCCCGGATGGCGTGCCATCCCCGATCTGCGACGGAGCACCGAGCGGCCTCACATCCCGCGCTCTCGTTGTCGTTTGGCCGATTCGTCAAAGGGAGACACCATGCGATCTCTCGTGGCGCTGCTCACGACCTTCGTTCTCATGGCGTGAAGCACCACTCCTCGCGATCAGCCCCATCCGCAGAACGCATCGCCGAGTTCTGCCGTCGAGTTCCTGATGACCTCGGCTGCCATTGATTTCCCTACGCGCCGCGACCAGTACCCTGCGCGCTTCCGCAATGTGGTCGTCCACCCCTGGGCCGAGTGCCTATCGATCCAGCGCATCGCGATTCACAGATCGATCAGCTGCAGGGGAATGCCGTCGGTGGCGGGACGGTTGGAACGCTTGCTGGCTGATCCCGTCCCACTCGCGGCGGAGCGCGCCATTCACGTGCTGTGGGCATTACCATGCAATCTGCGTCGGGCAGCCTCCACCGCATTCACCTTTCGGACAAGGTTTAATGATGGAAGACAACGACCGCGTAGACGCATTCTGCTCGTACAATCGCGAGGATTATGAGGAAGTCCGCTTCGTGATGCACCAACTCGATGTGCGCGGGGGCATCCAGTCGTTCCGCGACGATGCGATCGCGCCGGGGACCGATTGGCTTCAACGCCTCCAATCGATGATTCAGCTGTCCGAGACTTTTCTGTTTTTCATACGGAATGCACCGACACAATGGCAGCTGCGTGAGCTAAACCTTGCCATTGACCTCCAAACCACACTTGGAAGACCATTCATCATCCCGGTGTTGCTGCCCAATCTGCAAGACGGCGCATTCTTCAACAATCCTAACCTGGCGTTTCTCCGGGGCAGCCAGGCCTCCCAGTTTGCCCAATCCGTCAAGGAAATAGATGTGATCGACGGACTGGCACGAGCCATCTCGGGAAATTCCCGGGTTTATGTGAGCAGCCGTGCGGTCCCCCGGTCTGACAAGCGCCCCAGCGGCTTCCAGGCAGATCTCGGCCGCCTGACGGCTCTGCTGATCGGCGAATCCGTATACAAGAGCAGGGACATCAGCATCAGGGAGCTGATCCAGAATGCACGCGATGGATGCTCACGACTTTTGGCGCGGCGTGACCTCGGACTGCGCAATCCCGAGATCATTGTCCGGATTGACAAGGAGAACCGCTTCTTTGACATCATCGATTTTGGCGACGGGATGTCCCGGGACGTGCTGTCCAACTCGTTTTCCGTGCTCGGGAAAAGCCTGAACGATGAATTTCACTCTGCGCCGGGCGCGACGCAGGCACTCAATACTCCCGTCACGGGAAAGTTCGGGATCGGGTTCATCAGCACGTTCATGATCGCAGAACGCGTGAGCGTATCAACGTTGGCCTTGGACGACGAGGCGCATCATTTCACCATCTTTGATACGAATACCCCGTTCCACTACACCGATCAAAGCGAATGCAGCCGGTCGTTCCCGGATAACGGAACTACGATTCGTGTGTGGTTGAAGCCGGATTATGCGATCGGAGGCAAGCGGCTGGACATCAAGACCCTCACCAAGCAGTTCTGCCGCCACGTACCGGACCTGTATCTCGCGGACGGTAGGCAAAAGTACAGGGTCGAGAGCGACTGGAACCACGAATCGAATGCAAACCCTGTCGTCCGCGTAGTCACGGAGAAATTTGAGCTTCGCCTCGCGTGGGCGTCGGCCGCACATGACTCGTTGCTGTTGTCGAACGGCGGATTTTTCGTGGGCCCATTGAACGAGGAGGTGCTGGGAGCGTTTCCCCAAGGGCTGATTACGGGTGAAGTGAATGTAGCGCCCGGCCTTGTGGACCTGACCGTCTCACGCGATGCGGTCGTGTCAAACGAAAAGGTCGACAGGCTTCGCAATATCATCGGGGACGCCCTGACACAGTTGCTGGAGCTTTCCGCAGCATCGTTGAATCGCGCCGCATCCGGTAGTCGAGACGGCGGGAATGCAGTCGCACTAGCACCTATCGTAAGGCGATCGGCAATCATTGTAGAGTCCCTGCGCAAGGATGGAAAAATCGGAAAGGTTCCGATTGGGACGAAGGTTGATTGCGACAAATTGTACTGGAGCGCGCTTCTGGTGGATCTGGTACGGTTGGCGCAGCGCGATGGGCCCCAAACGTATACGGCAATGCAGGAGGGGCTGGCGGCCGGTTCGATAGCCATCGTTTACGCACAGCACTTCTCCAAGCCGTCGATTTTTCCGGCAGGCGAAATACGCTACAACTTCGTTTCACTTCGGGTCGAGGGTATCGACGTCCAGTTGCCAAACGGACGGAAGATGCTTTGGGAGGGCGATTTTATTGCCAAATCAAAGCCACCGGGCAACGTTCAGCTTTTAGACGAAGATACAGCGTTCCGAAAATTCTTTGGGCTTTGGACGTGGCGAGGGTTTCGCGAGCGGTGGTATGAAGTCGTACTGCCGGCGGTCTTCATCCCGCTGGTGCTGCTTGGATTGTACATGATCATCGCCGCATTGGTAGAGGCATTCCGATCCCGGTGACAAGGCGCAGGTGCCTGTCGAAGGGTATGCGAAAAGACTGCCGCAGCTGCGAGCCTCGGCCGAAAGCGCTGTGGCCGCGTGTCATCCCAGGCCGTTCCCGTGGACCCGGCGTACAACGCATTCTGTCGGCCGGTCGAGCACCTCGCGCAGGTGCGTTCAGCCGGGAGCGCGTCGCGCGGTGCGCCACCGGCCCGCGTATGGCAGCGCGAACAGGTACAGGCCGCTGAACAGGAGCAGGGCGAGTGGGAGCAGCGGCGCGTAGGTAATCCAGGGCGGAGGCGCCGCTCCGCCTCCCCGCGCCAGGGCCACGAAGTTGGCGATGACGGTCAGCGTAAAGGCAATGGACACCCACCGGTGGCCCTGCCGGACCCATTGGTTTCCGTTCATGGCGATTTCCTCGGGAAACGGGTTCGATTTGGATTGGGATTCATGCCGCGACCAGCCTCCGGACGTCAGCCGCCGACGTACGCGGCGAGGTGCTGGCCGGTGAGGGTGGATTTCGCCGCCACGAGATCGGCCGGGGTGCCCTCGAAGACGATCTGGCCGCCGTCGTGGCCGGCGCCGGGGCCCAGGTCGATGATCCAGTCGGCGTGCGCCATCACGGCCTGGTGGTGCTCGATGACGATCACCGACTTGCCGGCCTCCACCAGCCGGTCCAGCAGCCCCAGCAGGTGCTCCACGTCCGCCAGGTGCAGGCCGGTGGTGGGCTCGTCGAGCACGTAGATGCCGCCCTTGCCGCCCATGTGGGTGGCCAGCTTGAGCCGCTGCCGCTCGCCGCCGGAGAGGGTGGGGAGCGGTTGGCCCAGGCTCAGGTAGCCGAGCCCCACGTCCACCAGCCGCGACAGGATCGCGTGCGCCGCCGGGGTCTTGGCCGGGCCGGCACCGAAAAACTCCGTGGCCTCCGTCACCGGCATCGCCAGCACCTCGCTGATGTCCTTGCCGCCGAACTTGTATTCCAGCACCTCGGCCTGAAAGCGCCTGCCGCCGCACTCCTCGCAGGGGGTGGCCACGCCGGCCATCATCCCCAGGTCCACGTAGATGACGCCCGCGCCGTTGCAGGTGGGGCAGGCGCCCTCGGAGTTGGCGCTGAAGAGGGCCGGCTTTACGCCGTTGGCCTTCGCGAACGCCTTGCGGATGGGCTCCAGCAGGTCCGTGTAAGTCGCCGGGTTGCTGCGCCGCGAGCCGCGGATGGGCGCTTGGTCCACCGACACCACGCCCGCCGGGGCGGGGATGGAGCCGTGGATCAGCGAGCTCTTGCCGGAGCCGGCCACGCCCGTGACCACGCAGAGCACCCCGAGCGGGATGTCCACGTCCACGTTCTGCAGGTTGTTGCGATCGGCGCCGCGGATCTGCAGCGTGCCGGTGGGCTTCCGCACCGTCGTCTTGAGGGTCGCGCGGTCGTCCAGGTGGCGGCCGGTGATGGTGCCGCTGGCCCGCAGGCCTTCCAGCGTGCCCTCGTAGCAGATGGTGCCGCCCGCCGTCCCCGCGCCGGGGCCCAGGTCCACCACGTGGTCGGCGATGGCGATGGCCTCCGGCTTGTGCTCCACCACCAGCACCGTGTTCCCCTTGTCCCGCAGCCGCAGCAGCAGGTCGTTCATCCGCTGGATGTCGTGCGGGTGCAGGCCGATGGTGGGCTCGTCGAACACGTAGGTCACGTCGGTGAGCGACGAGCCCAGGTGGCGGATCATCTTCGTCCGCTGCGCCTCGCCGCCGGACAGCGTGCCGGATGGCCGTTCCAGCGACAGGTAGCCCAGCCCGATCTCCACGAACGAATCCAGCGTGTCGCGCAGGGTGGCGAGCAGGGGCGCCACGGAGGGCTCGTCCAGGCCGCGCACCCAGGCGGCCAGGTCGCTGATCTGCATCCTGCAGGCGTCGGCGATGCTGATCCCCCGGATCCTGGACGAGCGGGCGGCTTCGCTGAGCCGGGTGCCGCCGCACGCGGGGCAGGTGGTGAAGGTGGCCGCCCGCTCCACGAAGGCGCGGATGTGCGGCTGCAGCGCGTCGATGTCCTTGGAGAGCATCGACTTCTGGATCGTGGGGATCAGCCCCGCGTACGTGAGGTTGATGCCGTCGATCTTGATCTTGGTGGCTTCCTTGTGCAGCAGGTCGCCCAGCTCCTTCTTGCTGAAGTCGCGGATGGGCTTGTCCGGATCGAAGAAGCCGCAGCCGCGAAAGATGCGCCCGTACCACCCATCCATGCTGTAGCCGGGGATGGTGATGGCCCCCTGGTTTAGCGACTTGCTGTCGTCGTACAGCGCCGTCCGATCGATGTCGTTCACGGCGCCGCGGCCCTCGCAGCGCGGGCACATGCCGCCCGTGACGCTGAAGCTGCGGCGCTCCTTCACGGTCTCGCCGCCGCGCTCCAGGGTGACGGCGCCCACGCCGCTGATGGACGCCACGTTGAAGGAGAACGCCTGGGGCGAGCCGACGTGCGGCGTTCCCAACCGGCTGAAGAGGATGCGCAGCATGGCGTTGGCGTCTGTCGCCGTGCCCACGGTGGAACGCGGGTCGGCGCCCATCCGCTGCTGGTCCACGATGATGGCGGTCGTCAGCCCGTCCAGCACGTCGACCTCGGGGCGCGCCAGCGTGGGCATGAAGCCCTGCACAAAGGCGCTGTACGTCTCGTTGATGAGCCGCTGCGACTCCGCGGCGATGGTGCCGAACACCAGCGAGCTCTTGCCGGAGCCGGAGACGCCCGTGAACACCGTCAGCCGGCGCTTGGGCAGCTCCACGCTGACGTCCTTGAGGTTGTTCACGCGTGCGCCGTGCACGCGGATCAGGTCGTGGCGGTCGGCGGCGTGCGGCGCGGGCGGCTGCTGCGGATCCGTCTTCGTGGCCTTGCTCATCGTGTCTCCATCCGTCGGGCGGGGGCTCATCCGGTTCGCACGCACAGCGGATCGGCAGAGAAAGCCCTGAAGTTCTCTGCTCCTCCCGCTGAGCTGCACGTGTTTGTTTCGGGTCAGGCCGGATCGTACGCGATCGGCTGAGGCATCCACGTGGCGCGGACGCCTCACCGGTCCCGTTCTATGCCTGTTCGATGCGGACCCGGTTGCCCGCGGGGTCGCGCACGGCGGCGTCGCGGGCCCCCCAGAACCGGGCGGCGGGCTCCTCCAGCACCTCCACGCCCGGCGCGGTGGCGAGCCTGGCGAACGTCTCGTCCAGGTCGTCGGAGCGAAGGTAGACGGAGCCCAGCTCCCCCTTGGCGAGCAGCGCGGCGAGCGCGTCGCCGTCCTCCTGCGAGCGGCCCGCGTGCGGCTGCGACAGCACGATCTTGATGTCGGGCTGCTTGTCGGTGGCCAGGGTGATCCAGCGGAAGCCGTCGTAGGCCACCTCGTCGCGCACCGTCAGGCCCAGGATGTCGCGGTAGAAGCCGAGCGCGGCGTCGGGATCGTCGACGAGGACGTGCACGGTGCTGAGTGAAACGGTCATGGTGTACCTCGCTGGTTTGAACGACGTGTGAAAGCGGTCACGGCATCGAACCTACACGGGTGCGGCGACCGGTGCTTCTCCAAAACTGCTCTCTTTCTCCGGCCCCTGGCTGGCGCGCTTGCGCGGACGGGTCAGCACCATCGTCAGGCAGGTGGGCACCTCGCCCAGCTCGTCGTGGGTGCGGGCGCGGTACGCGGACGGCGTCTCGCCCACGAGCTCGGTGAACTTCGCGGAGAAGGAGCCCAGGCTCGTGCAGCCGACCTCGAAGCAGACGGCCGTCACGCTCAGCTGGCCCACGCGCAGCAGCGCCTTTGCGCGTTCGATGCGGCGGGTCATGAGATACGAGTACGGCGTCTCGCTGTACGCCGCGCGAAAGCGGCGGCTGAAGTGCGCCGGCGACATCAGCGCCGTGCGGGCGAGCGCCGGCACGTCGAGCGGCTTTGCGTACTCGCGGTCCATCCGGTCGCGGGCCCGGCGCAGCCTGCGCAGCTCGTCGAGGTCGATGCTCATGGGTCGATTCTGCGCTTCCGCGCTGCATGCCGGGGATCCGAATCCAACGTACCTTCGGCCGGGATTCGGGTCCGGGAAGAGTACGGAAGGCGCAGGACGGAGTCAAGAAATGACGAAGGGGAGGGGAAGGGGCAGGGCTCCGGATGCGAGAGGGGTTCACCCCGAGAGGCGGGGGCCCGAACCCCCGGCGACTGAAGTCGCGGCACCGAAAACGTGATGTCGGCCTTCGCCGACGGCTCGTGCACCGGCAGGGGGAGTGCACCGCGGGCAGAGACCCGCCGGTGGGACCGGTGCCGGACTGGGATTGTGCGGGAGGCACAGCCCGAGCCCCCGGCGACTGAAGTCGCGGCACCGAAAACGTGATGTCGGCCTTCGCCGACGGCTCGTGCACCGGCAGGGGGAGTGCACCCAGGCAGAGACCCGCCGGTGGGATTCCGCCGGGCTCGGCACGTCGCAATTGGGCAGGGGAGCGGCAGTCCGCGCAGGCGGACTTCGTGTAGTCGTTGCGGCGAATTCATTCGCTCTGCCGCCCCGGCCCACCTCTTCGGCCCCTTGCAGCACGCCATCCAGCCTTCGACCTTGTACGCATCCCTCCGCCGCACCCACCGCCGCCCGCCACACGCCGCCGCCCGTGAATCCCACCGATCCGCATCTGTCGAGCTCCACCGATCCGCATCCACCGGCATCCGCCGTTGCTGCCGCCGACGGGTCCTCCGCGCCGCAGCTGGCACGCAGGCTGGGGCTGTTCGACGCGACGATGATCGTCATGGGCGGCATCGTGGGGAGCGGCATCTTCGTTACGCCGGCCGTGGTCGCGCGGCAGGTGCACACGCCGGCGCTCATCGTGGGCGCGTGGCTCGCGGGCGGGCTCATCGCGCTGGCGGGGGCGTTCGTATACGCGGAGCTCGCCGCGCGGCGCCCACATGTGGGCGGCCAGTACGCGTACCTGCGCGATGCCTATCATCCCGCCGTTGCGTTCGTCTACGGATGGGCGCTGCTGCTGGTGATCCAGACGGGCGGGATGGCGGCCGTGGCCGTGACCTTCGCGCGCTACTTTC
This sequence comes from Longimicrobium sp., assembly GCA_035638875.1. Lineage (GTDB taxonomy): Bacteria > Gemmatimonadota > Gemmatimonadetes > Longimicrobiales > Longimicrobiaceae > Longimicrobium. The sequence goes on along the minus strand of DASQZE010000030.1, from coordinate 11,203 downwards.
GCGAGGTGACGCACGTGCCGCTGGGCGAGCCGCTGATCGCGGGGCTGGGCATCGCGCTGCTCGTGGCCGTGAACTGCATGGGCGTGCGCTCCGGCAGCTCCGTGCAGAGCGGGCTGATGCTGCTCAAGATCCTGGCGATCCTCGCGCTGGTAGCCGCGGGGCTCTTCTTCGTCACGGGACCGCCGGAAGCCGCGCAGGCGGATGCCGTTCCGCGCTCGGGGAGCCTGCTGCTGGCGTTCGGCGCGGCCATGACGCCGGTGATGTTCTCGTACGGCGGATGGCAGACGGCCAGCTTCGTCGCCGGCGAGATGCGCAACCCGCGGCGGGACCTGGCGCGCGGGCTGATGATCGGCGTGCTGGGCGTGATCGCGCTGTACGTGGGCGTGACCGTGGCCTGCGTGTACGCCCTGGGCGCGGACGGGCTGGCGCGGACGGAGGCGCCCGCGTCCGCCGTCATGCGGCTGGCGTTCGGGCCGGCGGGCGCGACCGTGATCGCGGCGGGGATCGCCGTATCCACCCTCGGCTTTTTGAGCCAGGGGATGCTCACGGCGCCCCGCGTGTACTTTGCCATGGCGGCGGACGGGCTGTTCTTTCGGCGCGTGGCCTGGGTGCATCCGCGCACGCAGGCGCCGGTCGTGGCCGTGGTGCTGCAGGGCGTGCTGTCGCTGCTCATCGCCCTCACGGGCAGCTACGAGCAGATCCTTGGCTACGTGGTCGCGGTGGATTGGGTGTTCTTCGCGCTGACGGGCGCGGCGCTGTTCGTATTCCGCCGCCGCGCGGGCGATGGCGACGGCGGCGCGCGCGTCCCCGGCCACCCGCTGACGACGGCGCTGTTCGTGGCGGCGGCGGCGCTCATCGTCATCGCCACGGTGCTGGACGCGCCGGTGAACAGCGCCGTGGGGCTGGGCATCATGCTCGCCGGACTGCCCGTCTACGCGCTCTGGAGGCGGAGGGGGGCGGGATGATGGACGTCGGCTCCGAGTACCTGCGCTGGGCCAAGACGCGCCCGCCGGCCCGCTACGACCTCACCTCCAGCGGCGTCCCCTATCTGCCCCTGCGCGAGCTCCCCGTCCCCCTGGACGACCTGGAGCTCAGCGGCACGGGCGCGTACGGGTATCCGCCGCTGCAGCAGGCCATCGCCCACCGCTACCGGGTGGATGCGTCGTGCGTCACGGCCGCCCTGGGCGCGTCCATGGCCAACCTGCTCGCGCTCGCGTCCGTCGTGCAGCCCGGCGACGAAGTGCTGATCGAGCATCCCACCTACGAGCCGTTGATGGCGGCGGCGAGCTGGCTGGGCGCGGAGGTGCGCACGTTCGCCCGGCGCGTGGAGGACGGCTTCCGGCTGGACCCGGCGGAGGTGGAGCGGTGGATGACGGACCGCACGCGCGCCATCGTCCTCACCAACCTGCACAATCCCAGCAGCGCGCTGACGGACGACGGCACGCTGCGGCAGATCGGCGCGCTGGCGGAGCGGACGGGGGCGCGGGTGATCGTGGACGAGGTGTACCTGGATGCGCTGTGGGAAGATGCGCCGCGCTCGTGCGTGCACCTGGGCGCAACGTTCATCTCCACCAACAGCCTCACCAAGGTCTACGGGCTCAACGGCTTGCGCTGCGGATGGATTTTGGCCGCGCCGGAGATCGCGGAGCGCGCGTGGCGATTGACGGAGTTGTTCAACAACATCGGGGTGCACGCGGCGGAGCGGCTGAGTTTGATCGCCTTGCGGAACCTGGACGCCATCGCGGCCCGCTCCCGCGCGCTGCTGGAGGCCAACGCCGCCACGCTCAACGACTTCTACGCCGTGCACCACAATTTCCTGGAGGCCGTGCCGCACACCCACGGCACCGTCTCCTTTCCCCGGCTGCGGAGCGGCGACGCCGGCCGCCTGTGCGACCTGCTGGCGAGCCGGTACGAGACCGCCGTCGTCCCCGGCCGCTTCTTCGGCGCGCCGGACCACGTGCGCCTTGGCCTGGGCGTGGAGCCGGCGACGTTCCGCGCGGGGCTCGACCGGCTGGGCCGCGCGCTGGACGAGCTTTCGCGGGGTTCGCCCTCGCGCGGCTGAATGACGGCGGATTCCCATCGGCCCGTCGCTCCCGGCGGCGGAAGCGGACAACCCGTACCCGGACTGCCACCATGAAGAAGCTCGAAGCGCTTTCCCTGCCGGCGATGGTGGGGCTGTCGACCGTCGTTTGCGGGCTCGTGGTCCCGGCCGCGCAGTGGCTGTCATGGACCCTCGCGAAGGATGAGCCGGTCCCGTCCATGGCAATGTGGCTGCGTTTCGCCGCGATGACGGCAGTGGGCGGCGTCTTCGCGGGCGTGGCCGCGTACCGCCTCATCCGGCTTCCGCCGGGCTGGGGGCGCAGCTACCTGGCCGGGTTGTTGGTCTCTTCCCTCATTTTCCTGGACATGGACATCTTCTCAGACTGGCCACTGGGCACGTTCCTGGTGGGCTGGGTGCTCTTCACGCTGGTAGCCGGAGTGGCGTTGGGCGGGTTCTTCCACTTCCTGGAGATCATCGGCCAGCGGCGCTCGGCGGGCTGATCCGCTCGTGCCGCGCCGCAGCGGCCTGGTGGTGGGGCTCGTGCTGGCACCCCTCATCCACCTCATGGGCCGCGCCGACCAGCCCCGCTGACGCTTGTGCGGCGCGACGGCGGGCGGATACGTTGCCGTTCATCCGACGTCATCCGATCCAGAGCCCACGAGGAGCCAAAACCCCATGCGACCGATCGTGAGCTCGCTGCGCCGCGCCGCCTGTACCCTGCCGCTGCTGGCCGCTGTATCGACCGTCGCCACGCCCGCCGCGGCGCAGGCGGACAGCGCGGGGCTCATCACCGTGCTGGGCCGCGACACGCTGGCCCTGGAGCGCTGGGTCCGTACGCCGGAGCGCATCACCGCCGAGGCCGTGGTGCGGTCGCCACGGACGAGCGTGCGGCGCTACGTGGTGGAGCTGGGGCCGGACGGGCGGATGCGCCGGTACGAGGAGCGCATCTTCGATCCCGCCGCGGCCGCCGGCGCCGCGCCGCTGCGCACGGAGGTCGTGGCGGCGGCGGAGGGCGGCTGGACGCGGGTCGTCACGCAGGGCGACTCCACCGTCACGGGCCGAGTGGACGCGCCGGCGGAGGCGCTGCCGTGGGTGGACCTGGTGCACTGGCCGTTCGAGCTGGTGCTGATGCGCGCCCGGGGAGGGCAGGGGGGCCCCGCGCCCATGATGACCGGCGGGCGCGCACTCGCCTATACGGCCACGCCCGCGCAGGGCGGCGGATGGACGCTCACGCACCCCTTCCGCGGCCCGTCCGTGGCGCAGACGGATGCGCAGGGGCGGCTCGTCTCGCTGGACGCGGCCGCCACCACGCGCAAGGTGATCGTCACGCGCGTGCCCTGGGTGCAGTGGGAAGACGCGGCGGCGCGCTGGGCGCAGGCGGACCGCGAGGGGCGCGGCATGGGCGAGCTGTCCGGCCGAGGGCGCACGGAGGAGACGGTCGGCGGCGCGAACCTCGTGGTGGACTACGGCACGCCCGTCCGGCGCGGGCGCGACATCTTTCCCGCCGTGGTGCGCTGGGGCGAGGTGTGGCGCACGGGCGCCAACCGCGCCACGCACTTCACCACGGACCGCGCGCTCGTCCTCACCGGCGCGGACGGCGCCACGCTGCAGGTGCCGGCGGGCGCGTACACGCTCTTTTCCATCCCGCAGGAAGACGGCGGCTGGCTGATCATCAATCGCCAGACGGGGCAGAACGGCACCGCGTACGATGACGCGCAGGACCTGGGGCGCGTGCGCATGGCCCGCACGACCGTCGCGGAGCCCGTGGAGACCTTCACCATCGCCGTGGAGCCGGCGGACGCGGGCGGCACCCTGCGCCTGTCGTGGGACCGCAGCGCCTTCTCCGTCCCGTTCCGCGTGCAGTAGACGTTCATTCCCCCGGCGGACGCGCTTCCGGCCCCGGAACGCGTCCGCCGGCGGGTCTCCCCTCCGAGCACCGCCCGCCCGTCCATCCTCCGCGATCCCGGCCGCATGCGCCCGCACCGCTGGCTCCGCGTCGTCGCCGCACTGTGCCTCGCTCTTCCGTCGCCGGCCGCCGCGCAATCCGCTCCAGCGCCGCTGACGCCGGACCTGACGCCGCCGGGGGTGATGTTCCTGCTGGCGCCGCTGACGGCGTTCCCCGACGTCATCGCGCTCTCGCTCGTCGTGAACCCGCGGCCTGGCCTCACCCTGGAGGCCGGCGCGTCCGCGGCGGCGCCGGGCGCGTTCGCGAGGGCGGGGCTCGTGTTCCCCGTGTCGCGCGGCGTGCGCGACGGGACGGACCTGCTGGTGTACGCCGGCTACCGCGTCGTCACCCTCCCGGTGGAGGAGCCAATCGTCGGCCCCACGGTGGGATTCGGCATCCGCCGGTGGGTGCGGGGGGGATGGGGGCTGCAGGTGAACGGAGGGCTGTGGATCACGGACAGGTACGTGGACTGCGTGGGTGACTGCGCGCCCGAGGGCAACCGCCTCGTGCTCCCCGAGATCCGCCTGGCCGGCGTCCGCTCCCGCTCCCGCTAACGCGCCTTCCACTGCGGATGCGGCCGCGGTCGATTTTCCGGACGCAGCTTCGGTCATTCCTGGACGAGCGGCGTTCCACGACGTACCGGCAGGTGTTCAGCCTGAGCGTCCGCTACACGGGCTTCCATCCAGGGCCGATTTTACGGATCGCGATCAGGTGGATCTGTGCAGAGGCGAACCCCCGCCGCATGTGGCCACGCTCCGGTTGTGAAAAACCGCGGATGCCGTCCCCGCGCTGGCAGCGACTTGATCGACCAGGGAACGCCGGGGTCCCGCAGTCGCCATCCCGTCGGCGATCAGCCGTCGAGGCGCATCACTTCAGCACCTGCAAGGCCTTTAGGACCGGCCAAAGTGGATGATTGAAGTCATGACGCCCGGACGCGGACCGGAGGCGCTCGGTACGATGCACGAGGCCCTTGGTAGACCGGCTGCTGCCGGCGAGAGGACGGGATCCGCGTTTTTTCGAAGAGGCACCATGGTGACGGCGGAGGAGGATGCCGGTCCTGGCACATCATCCACATGATCGCGATCCGTAGAACCATGCCCGCGCCGGATGCCCGGAAGCAGCCGAGATGGTCGCGCGCGACACCCGCTGGAGGAGCCTTCACCCTTGGAATGGGGCGTTTGATGCGGGTCGTAATCTCGCGACGCCTCCCCCCTCGTGAACCGTACTTCGCAACGCCAAGCAGAGCGAGGAGAAAGAGATGTCGATGCTGATGCGGATCGTCGTGATCACGCTGGCCCTGGCGGCGGCGGGACTCGTGGCGGGCGGGGCGGTGGGGATGGTGATGATGGCGTGCTGGATGGTGGCGGACGGGATGTTCGAGCTCCAGATGCTCCTGGCCGGCGGGATGTTCGGCGGCGCGATGGGGGCGGTGCTGGGGCCCGTCGCCGCCTGGCTGCTGATGCGCCACGTCCCGCTCGGCGTGGCGATCGGCGGCACGGCGGCCGGGGCGATCGCCGGGGCCGTGCTGGGGCTGCTGCTCGGCAACGTGGGGGCGAGCTTCTACGGCGCGCTCCTGGGCTTCGGGGCGTCGGCCGTGGTCCTGCGCATCCGCAAGCCGCAGGGGCAGCGGGCCCTCACCGCGGCGGAGGACGCGCCCGGCATTGCGCCGGCCAGGGACGGCGTGTGATTTTCACCGCACGAGCGGCGGCCCGCCGGGTACATCCGCCGGACGGGGACGCGGACCGGCAGCCGTCCTCCGCGTCCGCGGGCGGGCGAAAAGGCCGCCGCGGCCGGTCGAGACGAATCACGCGAAGTCATGATCCTGGTTATCGATAACTACGACAGCTTCACCTTCAATCTCGTGCAGTACCTGGGCGAGCTGGGGGCGGAGATGGAGGTGCGGCGCAACGATGAGCTCTCGGTGGACCAGATCCGCGAGCTGGCGCCGGAGCGCATCGTCATCTCGCCGGGGCCGTGCACCCCGGCGGAGGCCGGCGTATCCGTGGAGGTGATCCGCCAGCTGGGTCCCACCACGCCCATCCTGGGCGTGTGCCTGGGGCACCAGAGCATCGGCGCGGCGTACGGCGGGGACGTGGTGCGCGCCCGGCGCGTGATGCACGGAAAGACGTCGCCCATCCGCCACACCGGCGAAGGGGTATTCGCGGGGGTGCCGTCGCCGCTCACGGTGGCGCGGTACCACTCGCTGGTCATCGAGCCGTCCACGCTGCCGGACGCGCTCGAGGCCGTCGCCTGGACGGAGGAGGAGGGGTGGGAGGACGAGATCCAGGCCGTGCGGCACCGCGAGCATCCCGTGTGGGGCGTGCAGTTTCACCCGGAGTCCATCGCCAGCGAGCACGGGCACGACCTGCTGCGCAACTTTCTGCGGCTGGGATGATCCGCATCCCCCGTATCCGCCGCGTCGTCCTCGCCGCCTGCGCCGCGCTGCTGGCCCTGGCGCCGGCGGCCCGCGCGCAGGTGCCGCAGATCTCCGGCGACGACGAGAGCCGCGCCGCGCAGATTGGCCGCGAGATCCTGGCGCGCGGCCAGTACGTCGTCATCGACCGCGACACCACGCTGGCCGGCGACTTCCGCATCCCCGGCGACCTCGTCGTCTACGACGCGGAGGTGCGGCTGGAGGGGAACGTGGACGGCTCCGTCCTGGTGCTGGGCGGCGACTTCTGGATTCGCCCCGGCGGGCGCGTCGGCGGCTCCATCGCCGTGCTGGAGGGCGGCGTGTATCCGTCGGGGCTCGCCATCGTCCAGCACGACTCCATCTTCCACGGCGACCCGCGCGGCCGCATCGAGCTGGAGACGCGGCCCACGGGGCGCGACGGCGAGTACGTGGCCGTGGCGGAGATCACCCCTCCGCCGCGCCCCGCGTTCTTCGCGCCCACCGTTGGCCCGTTCCCCACCTACGACCGGGTGAACGGCCTGACCCTGTCCGCGTCGGCCAACATCTACCCCACGCGCCGGTCGGAGGGCCCCGTCATCAACCTGTGGGGCTCGTACCGGTTCGAGCAGGAGAACAAGCTGGGCGGCGGCATCCGCTGGCGGGTGCCGCTGAACGTGCAGAACCTGCAGATCACGGGCGAGGCATCGCGGGCCACGCGCACGAACGACGCGTGGATCCGCGGCGACGTGGCCAACTCCGTGCGGGCGCTCGTGCTGGGCCGCGACTACCGCGACTACTGGGATGCGGACGTGCTGCGGGTGATGCTGGACCGCCCCGTGGGCAAGCCGCTGATCGCGGGCGAAACGTGGCTGGCCCCGCGCGGCGGCATCCAGCTGTCCCGCGACCGCGCGCTGGACGCGGAGGGGCCGTGGGCGCTGCTGAACCGCGAGGGGCTGGAGCGGCCCAATCCCCCCGCGGCGGAGGGGACCATCGTCTCGCTGCTGGCGGGGACGCGCTTCCGCTGGGTGGGCACGTCCACGGAGTTCGACGGGGACCTGAACCTGGAGCATGCCCTGAGCGCGCCGGGCGACTCCACGTTCACGCAGGCGCTGTTCACGGGCACCTACAGCACCCGCGCCCTGCGCACGCACCAACTGCAGGTGTACGTGCGGGCGATGACCCCCATCGGCGGCAACGACGCGCCGCCGCAGCGCCGGGGAATCCTGGGTGGGGGCGGCACCTTCTCCACCGAGCCCATCGCCTTCTTTCGCGGCGACCACCTGGTGTTCATCGAGTCCAGCTACGTGATCCCCGTGAACAACGTGGATCTCCCGTTCGTGGGCATCCCCTCCCTGGAGGCCGTGCACAACGTGGGCGCCGCGTGGGTGGGCAACCAGGAGCCCGACTGGGTGCAGAACGTGGGCGCGGGGGTGATCTTTTCCCTGGTGCGGGCACGGGTGCTCATCAACCCGGCGGACCGTCCGCTTGAACCCAGGTTCAGCTTCGGCTTCTACATCCCGCAGCAGTGACGCAGCCGTTGAAGGACGAAGATCACGAGGCCGCGCTGATCTGGAGCTGGATGGCCAACGCCGAGGCGTGGACCCGCGCCGTGCGCGAGGGCCGCATCGAGAGCCGCCGCGTGGCCACCGACGCCGCCATGGTGCACGCCGTGCTGGAGCGCGGCCCGGAGCGGGTGCTGGACCTGGGATGCGGCGAGGGATGGCTGATGCGCGAGCTGGCCGGGCGCGGCATCGAGGCCGTGGGGCTGGACGTGTCGATGGAGCTCGTCGTGGCGGCGGAAGAGACGGGCGGCGGCCGCTACCGCTGCTGCTCGTACGAGGAGGTGGTGGACGACTTTACCCGCGCCGGCGGCCCGTACGACCTGGTCGCCTGCAACTTCTCGCTGCTGAGCGCCGACCTGGTGCCGCTGCTGCGGGCCCTGCGCGAGAACCTGGACATCGGCGGCGCGCTGGTGATCCAGACGGTGCACCCGTGGATCGCGGCCGGCGAGGAACCGTACGGCGACGGCTGGCGCACGGAGACGTTCGCCGCGTTCGGCGGGGACTTCGCGGAGCCCATGCCGTGGTACTTCCGCACGCTGCAGTCGTGGCTGGATGCGCTGCGCGAGGCCGGCTTCCGGCTCGTGACCCTGCGCGAGCCCGTGCACCCCGGCACGGGCCGGCCGGCGTCGCTGCTGCTGGTCGCGGAGCCGGATTCGGATGATTCTCCACGGGAAGGCGAGCTCTCGTCCTGAGCGGCTAAAGCCGCCGCTGGGAAAGCGATAAGCCCCGTCTCGGCTCGCTGCGCTCGCCGAACGAGGCTTCAGAAGACCGGACGCGGAGGTCCGGCACGGGATCGGGATCCGATGAGGATCGGCACGGGCAGATTCTTTCATCGCGCCGCGGATCTCCCTCCTCAGAATCCAGCAAGACCTTCGCCTCCCGGCACGAGGGCGGCAGTCCGCGCAGGCGGACTTCGTGTGTTTGTTGCAGCGAATTCATTCGCCCGGCACCCGGTTCTCGGCACCATCCCGGCATCTCCCCGGCATCGGAGGTGTGGCCGATCATCGGCCCGGCCCGCCGGTCCCGGCACCATCCCGCGTCTCCGACGGGTGGGCGATCATTCGCCCGGCCCGCGCTCCTCCGGACCTCTCCGATCAGCTCTCCCATCTCCCCCAAAAAACTGTTGTAGGATGCGGCGTAGACGTTTACCTTGTGGCCGCGCGCCGCATCTCCACCTCCGCGGCGCGCGATCGCCCGCCTGGCATCTCCATCAATCCCCGCCTTTCCGAGCACACCCATGAGCGAGATCCAGTTCTCCGACAACTACAACGACCTTTCCACGGACGCCGGCTTCCAGTTCGAGTTCCACTGCGAGCACTGCCATGATACGTGGCGCTCGCCCTTCGACCGGTACGCGGCGGGCACGGCGGAGGGCCTGCTGAGCGCGGCCGAGGGCGTGTTCGGCGGCATCTTCGGCACGGCGCGCAACGCGATGGGGCACGTGCGCAACGCGGGGTGGAGCAAGGCGCGCGACAAGGCCCTGCGCGAGGCGGCGGAGCAGGCGCGCGAGCACTTTCACCGCTGCCCGCGCTGCGCCAACCACCACTGCGACAACTGCTGGAACGAGGACGAGGGCACCTGCATCTCGTGCGTGCCGCGGCTGGATCCCGAGCTGGCCGCCATCAGCCGTGAGGCCAAGATCGCGAAGGCGCGCGAGGTGGCGTACGAGACGGCCACCGTCAGCGAGGACGATCTCGAGCAGCGCGTGGTGAGCTGCCCGCAGTGCGGATCGGCCGTGGCGCGCGGCAAGTTCTGCCCGGAGTGCGGCGGCGCGCTGGCGCTGGCCAGGACCTGCAACGGCTGCGCGGCCGAGGTGCCCGCGTCGGCGAAGTTCTGCCCGGAGTGCGGGGAAAAGGCGTAGGGCCTGAACTGCGGGTTACAGGGGATAGGTTACAGGGGACAGCCTGCAACTGCGAGCGCGGTTGCAGGCCGTTTCGCATCTGTGGGGAGCGCTCAGGCAAGCCGCGTCCCCAATGAGGTTACCAGATGCAATCGCAGGACTGGTCCATGTAATTGCAGACCCCACCCTGCGCGCCGCCGGAAATGCACGCGTCGCGGCACGGCTTGGGCCTGCAGTCGCCTCGGGATGTGGCTTCCACCGGCTCCGCGAACACGCTGCTGGCGCCGAACGCGAGCACGCCGAGCGTCGCGATGCCGAACAATCCGCGATGTACGCGCCCAAACTTCTTCATCAGAACCTCCGAGAAGAAGTGGGGTGAATCCGAACTGGATGTCGTATTATGGACGATCGGGAGAAGGCGCGCAACAATCCTGTCATCATCCAATCTGGCCAGCCCAGGCTGCGATCTACGGGTCCATGTGACTCCGCCGGCGCATTCTTGCGCGCGCACTGGAGTACACTTTAAGGCGGATCGGGTAACCAGACCCCGCGCCGGACCTCCACGCCCGGTCTTCTGAAGCCTCGTTCGGCGAGCGCAGCGAGCCGAGACGGGGCTTGTCGCTTTCCCAGCGGCGGCTTTAGCCGCTCAGGGCCAGGGGCTCGCTCCCGGGCAGGGAGCCCCCTCCCCCGCTTCGCGGGCAGGAGGGGGAGAACTGCTCTCGCGGCGCCCGTCTGCTCGCGCGCGCAGGGCTCGTCGAAGTCTACACCCTCTCCCACGCAGTTCGTGGGAGAGGGTGGACGAGCCTGAGCGAGGCCGGGCGAGGGCCACCGCCGGCCGGTGGCGGCCCTCACCCCCCTCGCGCCGCCGCCCCTGATCGCATACTTTCCTTTCCCGCACCCAACGCTCGTTCCGCCCACACACAGGCCCCGCCGCACCGCCGACTTTGACATTCCGTCACGGCGGCGCTATCTTGCATGGCGTGATTATTGCAAGCAGCCACGCGACTTCCCCTCCCATGGGCACCCTGACTGCCGGCGTTCTCGGCGTCATTCCGGCCCGGCTGTCTTCGCAACGTCTACCTCACAAACCGCTGCACGTCATCGCCGGCAGGCCGCTCATCGAGTGGGTCTGGCGCCGCGTCGTGGAATTCGGTTTGTTCGATGCCGTCGTGGTCGCCACGGACAGCGCGCGGGTGGCGGATGCGGCGCGCGCGTTCGGCGCCACGTGCGTCATGACGCGCGAGGACCATCCCTCCGGTACCGACCGCGTTGCGGAGGTGGCGCGGCTGCCGGAGTACGCGGGGTATGGCACCGTCGTCAATGTGCAGGGCGACGAGCCGTTTGTGCGCCGCGACCACCTGGAATCCGCCATCCGCCTAGTCCGCGACGGGGGATGGGACGCGGGGACGGTGGCCACGCCCAT
>DASQZE010000029.1:0-10242 GCA_035638875.1 Longimicrobium sp. | reverse complement strand
GCCGCCGAAACCCTTCTCCCGGTTAGATCCATGGCGCCGACCGAAGGATCTGGCCCGCATCACCGAGGGCTGGCAACGCGGCGGGAGGCCCGCCCCCCGGTTGTGCGGAGTAGATCCTTCGGTCGCGCGCAAAGACCTGTGTACGTTGAGGTTACCCGCGTGCGCTCCCTCAGGAAATCAAACCGAGTGTTCGAAGCCCGGGAGGAATCTTAAACACACTCTCATATCAGTCCCGCGTGGCGCGCTCGGTGACGGTGACCCGGGGGTCCAGCTGGTCGACCTCTTCTTCGCCGCCCTCCTCGTCCCAGCGCACGCGGGCGTACAGGGCCAGCGCCTCCACCACGCTTCCCGTACGCCCGCCGTCGTGCCGTACCAGGTCGCCCGTCCGCATGTAGTGGGCAGACTCCAGCTGCATCGTCTTCCGTCTCCGGTGCGTTGCGTTGATGAGCCGCCCCGTCCCCCCGGCGCGGCGGCGCCACCAACTTGACCCCGCCGTGCGCCCGGGGCAACTTTGCCCGCCGGAGCCCGCGACGCGCTTTGCAATCCACACCACGAGACGGATGACGGTGGACGCCGCACCCCTGGAGCTGGAGACCGGACGCCTGCTGCTGCACACCCTCGCCCCCGGCGGCGAGGCGCGGCTGCAGCGCGTGTTCGAGGCCTGCGCCGACCACTTCGCCATCCTCATGGGGCAGCGCGTGGCGCCGGATGCCGCCGCGCAGGAGCTGGCCTCGTGCGCCGCCACGCCGGGGCGCGCCGTGGCCATCCTGACGCTGGCGGAGACGGGGGAGGACGTGGGGGCCATCGGCTGGTGGCGCGGCAACCCGGAGCCGGACCGCGCGCTGCTGGGGATGCTGATGATCGGTCCCGCGCACCGGAAGCAGGGGCTGGCGCGCGAGGCGCTTGCCGCGCTGGAGGTGTGGCTGCGGGGGCAGGGGATCGTCGCCCTGCGCACGGCGTTCCAGAGAAGGCGGCTCGCCGTGCATCCCATCGCGAAGGCGTTCGGGTTCCAGGAGCTGAGCATACGCGAGCACGCGCTGCTGGGGCTGGGCGGCGTGGGCGTGAGCCTGTGGGAACGGCCGGTGGGCGGATGACGCGCACCGTCACCACGTTCCCGCTGCCGGACGCGGCGCTGGAGCTGCTCCGTCCGCTGGGGACGGTCGCCGGGCCGGAGGGGTGGCGCGACGCGCTGGCGGACGCGGAGGCGCTGCTCTGCCTGCTGACGGACCGGGTCGATGCGGATCTGCTCGATCACGCGCCGAAGCTCCGCGTGGTGGCGAACGCCGTCGTGGGCTACGAGCACGTGGACGTGGCGGCGTGCCGGGCGCGCGGCATCGTCGTCACCAACACGCCGGACGTGCTGACGGATGCCACGGCGGACCTGGCGTTCGCGCTGATCCTCGCGGCGCTCCGCGGGCTCCCCCAGGCGGAGCGGAGCCTGCGCGCGGGCGAGTTCCACGGCTGGGGCTTCTGGGACTACCTGGGCTCCGATCCCGGCGGGCGCACGCTGGGCATCTACGGGATGGGGCGCATAGGGCAGGCGGTGGCGCGGCGGGCGGCGCCGTTCGGGATGCGCGTCATCTACCACTCGCGGTCCCGGCTTTCCGCGGAGGACGAGGCGGCGCTCGGGGCGGAGTGGACCGATTTCGGTGGACTGATCGAACGCAGCGATGTGCTGAGCCTGCACGCGCCGCTCACGCCGCAGACGCGCCACGTGATCTCCGCGGACGTGCTGCGGCGGATGCGGCCGGGCTCGTACCTGGTCAACACGGCCCGCGGCGCGCTGGTGGACGAGGCGGCCCTGGTGGATGCGCTCGGTGACGGCCCGCTCGCCGGCGCGGGGCTGGACGTCTACGAGCGCGAGCCCGCCCTCGCACCGGGGCTCATCGACCTGCCGAACGTGGTGCTGCTGCCGCACATCGGCTCGGCGACGCGGGAGACGCGCACGCGGATGGCGATGCTTGCCGCGCGAAACGCCCACGCCGTGCTCACGGGCAATCCGCCCCCGACGCCGATCCGATGAGTGCAAAGCGCGCGCTCTTGCTGCCGTTGCAAGTGCGGATTAGCGTTGCTCCTTCTTTCGGTTACAGCCAAAGATTTTTCATGGAGGCGTCAGATGGAACCCGATCCCAACAGCAGTTGCTTCTACGATGCGGAAGGCAACATCGTCATCCGGGACCCGTTCTGCAGAGCATGGCATTAGTAGAGCCCGGACGTACGGGGGGGAGCGCGGGGGCCGATGCGCCCCCCTCCTGCCCGCCGCCTGCTCCTCTTCCGGACGCGCCTGCGGTGCCCCCCGGTGCCTCGCCCGATCTCCTTCCGATCCATCCATGACACCGCCCCCGCGCGAGCACGCCCGGCGGATCGTGGACGCCGCCCTTGCCGCGGCGAATGCGCGCGCCGCCGTCGTCCGCGCGCTCTCGCTGGACGGGCAGCGGCTGCGCGTGGCGGACGCGGAGGAGATCGACCTGTCCATGGTCGAAAACGTGTGGGTGATCGGGGCGGGAAAGGCGGCGTGCGGGATGGCGATGGGCGCGCTGGAGGTGCTCGGGGACCGCATCGCGGGCGGCACGCTGACGACCAAGGACGGGCACGGCTGCGCGCTGCCGCGGATGGAGGTGTGGGAGGCCGCGCATCCCGTTCCCGACACGCGGGGGATGGCGGGCGCGGCGGATGCGCTGCGGATGGCGCGCGCGGCGGGGCCGCGGGACCTGGTGCTCTGCCTGCTTTCCGGCGGCGCCTCCGCGCTGTGGGCCGCGCCTGCACCGGGGGTGGCGCTGGGCGATTTGCAGGCGGTGACGGACGGGCTGCTGCGCGCGGGCGCCACCATCCGCGAGCTGAACACCGTCCGCAAGCACCTGTCGCGCATCGGTGGGGGATGGCTGGCGCGCGCGGCGGCCCCGGCGCGCGTGGTGACGCTGGCGGTAAGCGACGTGGTGGGCGGCGCGCTGGACGTCATCGCCAGCGGCCCCACGGTGCCCGATCCCACGACCTATGCCGACGCGCTTGACGTGCTGGCGGAGCACGGCATCCAGGCGCCCGCCGTCCGCGCGCACCTGCAGGCGGGAGACGCGGAGGTGATCGAGGAGACGCCCAAGCCGTTCGACGCCGCCTTCCATCGCGCGTCCGCCCACGTCGTCGCGGGCAATGGCGATGCGTTGCGGGGCGCCGCGGCCGAGGCGGAGCGGCTCGGCTACGCGGCCCGCATCATCGCGGACGACGTGGAGGGCGAGGCGCGCGGCGTGGGCGAGCAGGTGGGGCTGCTGGTGCGCAGCACGCTGGCGGAGCGCCCGGCCGGCCCTGTGGCGCTGCTGCTCGGCGGGGAGACGACCGTGACGGTGCAGGGGCGCGGGCGGGGCGGCCGAAACCAGGAGCTCGCGCTCGCGCTGGCGATGGAGATCGAGGGGCTGCCCGGCGTGCTCGCCGCGTCGGTGGGGACGGATGGGACGGACGGCCCCACGGACGCCGCCGGCGCCTTCGCGGATGGCGGCACCGTCGCGCGCGGCGAGGGGGCGGGGCTGGATGCGCGTGACGCCCTGCGCCGCAACGACGCATACCCCTTCCTCCGCGCGGCCGGCGACTTGGTCGTCACCGGCCCCACGGGCACGAACGTGAACGATCTCGTGCTGGTGCTGATCGATCCGGCGGCGGGGAGTCAGGCGAATGATGCCAGTGAGAATTTGATCCCGTAAACGCAGCCCTCGCGCCGGATCGAATGGAATTCGCCGCTGGGAACTCGCGAAGTCCATCTTCGTGGACTGCACCGCCGCCTCCAATGCGAAGGGGCGAGGTGCCGCCGCACGCCAGCGTACCGCATACCCCGATTTGATCCGCAATCGGCACGATTCGCAGCAGCAACAACGACGGCGTGTGAGCTACCCCGTCGGGACTCGACTCATATATCAAGGGTAAACCGATGGACCCGGATCTGGGCGACCTGCACGAGCGATACAAATACCTCTGCGAGCTGCTCGGGCATGCTCCAGCGTACTCGCACCAGCACCAGATCCAGACGCGTCCCCTGGTCGACGGCGCTCCCCACGTTGAAGTGGTCAGCGGCCGCTACGAGTACGTGGTCACCGAACGGGGCAAGGAGCTACAGCGTCGCACCGCCGAGGATGAAGACGAGCTCCTGTACTGGCTGATCAGTGACGTGACAAGGGGCGTCGCGATACGGCTCGGGTCCAGAATACGGTTCCGCAACCAGGATTCGCGGCGCCAGTGGTTCGCCAAGGACGTCGCGCTGCTGAGCAAGCTTCGCCCGGAATGGGGGGATCGCAAGCGAGCCGAGTACGCGCAGATTCTCAGCACGCACCCGTTCCGTGACCGCAAGGCGGAGAACAAGCGGGGGTGGTTCCGCTTTTGGAAATAAATCGAGAGGCGGCCCTAGGCGAAGCCATGGGCCGCCTCTGGTTGCACAACGGGCGTTGGATGAAGGGCCGGTTTTGCACCGTGCCCGTTCCGCCCAGGACGAATCCTGGCTCGTCCGCCATCAGCCGCACGTGGGGGGCTCCGGCCGGATGCCGGGGATCGGCTGGATCTCCGCCCGTCTCGAAATCCTCCTACGGCAGGTTGCCCCGCAGCAGTTCGATGACGCCCTCGGGGTTGTCGGTGTTGATCCAGTGCCCGCCTTCCAGCAGGTGCAGGTGCACGCGCCCGTTCGCCACGCCCGCTGCCTCCACCCGCTGCGCGGACTCGTCGTCCAGCGTGCGGCTCTCCGTCGCCTTGACGAAGTGGATCTCCACGCCCTCCGGCGGATGCACGACCGTTTCCCACAGGTCCGTGCGGAAGAAGTCGTGCAGCATCTCCTCCATCACGTCGAAGTCGATGCGCCAGCGGTAGCGGCCCTCGTGCGGCTCCAGGTTGATGGCCATCCACTGCGCCAGCCCTTCGTTGAGCCCGGCGTCCTGCAGGGCCTGCAGGGCCTCGGGGCGCGAGGCGAACTCCGGGGGCAGGCCGCGGACGATCTGGATCATCCCCCACGCGCTCCCCTCGGGCTCGCGGACGGCGGGGGTGCTGTCCATCACCCACACCTGGCGCAGCTCGTCGCCGTGGTGCTGCGCGTACACGAGCGCCACCTTGCCGCCGAACGAGTGCCCCATGACGGCGGCCGCGTGAAAGTCCAGGTGCGCCACCAGCCGGTCCACGTCTCCCGCGGCGGCGTGCAGGGTGTGCGGGCCGGAGAAGCCGCGCGAGCCCCCGTGGTTGCGCAGGTCCACCAGCAGCACGCCCCACTCCGGCCGCGCCTCCACCAGCCGCCGCGCGATGGTGCCCCAGTTGCGGCCGCTGCCGTAGATGCCGTGCAGCATCAGCAGCCACTTGGCCGGCGCGGCGTCCCTGGCCGTCACGCGGGTGTGGGCAAGGATGGGGGGCTGCTCCTGCGTGGTCACGTGCTCGCTCCGTGGTGTCGTCGTCCGAACCGCTGATGGCCCGGATTGTATCGCGAAGCCGGCGCTCGCGCGAATCCTGCCTCCGATGCGGCTCCCGAGCCGGAAAGCGTGAACAGATTTGTCTCACACAGAGGAACAGGGGAACAGGGGAACAGGGGGGAAAGAAGGTTGATTCCGAGATCTGGGCGTTCCTCTCCGTTTTCTCTTCCCCTGTTCCTCTGTTCCTCTGTGTGATATTTACGGTTCGTATTTCCTCTGGGCCGGCCATCACCGCTCTAGGAGGCTTGACCAGGCCGTTCGATCCGATTATCTTAGTTCTGAGATTGTTACTCAGGAGGGATTCGATGCAGGACGCGGTGAGCGAGAAGGACGTGGAGCAGTCGCTGAAGCTGTGGGTGGTGCTGTCGCGGGCGTTCGACGCCGTGCAGGCCCACGCCATGGCGGACGTCGCGCGCCACGGGCTCACGATCACCGAGTTCGGCGTGATGGAAGCCCTGTACCACAAGGGGCCGCTCATGCTGGGCGAAGTGCAGCGCAAGATCCTGGTCACCAGCGGCGGCGTCACGTACCTCATCGACCGCCTGGCGGCCAAGGGGCTGGTGGAGCGCCGCCGCTGCGAAAAGGACCGCCGCGCCTACTACGCGGCCCTCACGCCCGACGGCGAGGCGCTGATCCGCGAGATCTTTCCCCGGCACGCGGCCGCCATCGACCGGGCGCTCGGCGGGCTGCACCCGGCGGAGAAGGAGCAGGCCATCACGCTGATGCGCACCCTGGGCCGCCATGCCGCGGAGACGCCCAAATGCTGTGGAGAATGACGGCCTTGACGCTTTATATATCTTAGAACTGAGAATCACACCAGTTGATTACACGGCGGACCCACCCGGCCCGGGACGCCGCGGAAGTACGAGGGCCATGACGAACGCAATCGAACACGGAGACCGGCCATGAGCATCGCAGAGAGCACCGCCACCAGCACGACCACCTGGACCATCGACCCGGCGCACACCACCGTGGAGTTCTCCGTCAAGCACCTGATGATCAGCACCGTGCGCGGCCACTTCGGCGGCGTGACGGGCACCATCGTGCTCGACGAGCAGAACCCGCTGGCCACCACCGTGACGGCGGAGATCGACGTCACCAGCGTGAACACGCGCACGGAGCAGCGCGACGCCCACCTGCGCTCGCCGGACTTCTTCGACGTGGAGACGTATCCCACGATGAAGTTCCAGAGCACGCGCGTGGAGCGCGACGGCGACCACTTCGACGTGTACGGCAACCTCACCATCCGCGACGTTACGCGCGAAGTGGTGCTGCACACGAGCGACGAGGGCCGCGGCGGCGACCCGTGGGGCGGGCAGCGCGCGGGGTTCAGCGCGACGACCAAGATCGACCGGCGCGACTTTGGCCTGACCTACAACCAGGCGCTGGAGACGGGCGGCGTGGTCATCGGCACGGACATCAAGATCACGCTCGAGGTCGAGGCCGTGAAGGCGGCCTGACCCACGCGGGGCAGAGGGATTGCGAGCGCCCCCTTCCGCACGGACGCGGGACGGGGCGCTCGCCCAAACTGGACCGGAGGAGGGCAGGATGGAACTCATCACGCAGGGTTTTCACCACATCACCATGGTCTCGGCCGACGCGCGCCGCACGCTGGCGTTCTACCGCGACGTGCTAGGGCTGGGGCTGGTGAAGCAGACCGTCAACTTTGACGATCCCGGCGCGTACCACCTGTACTTCGGCGACGAGGGCGGGCGGCCGGGCACCCTGCTGACCTTCTTTGAGTGGGGCGATTCGCCGCACGGCAAGCCGGGGATCGGCGGGGTGCACCACCTGGCGCTGGGCGTGGCAAGCGACGAGGCGCTGCTCAAGTGGAAGCGGCGGCTCACGGACGCGGGCGCGCACACCAGCGGGCCGTACGACCGGGGCTACTTCACCAGCCTGTACTTTCGCGATCCCGACGGGCAGATCCTGGAGATCGCCACGGCGGGGCCCGGCTACGACATCGACGAGCCGATGGACGCGCTGGGCCGCGAGCTCCTGCATCCGCCGCAGCGCATTGTCCGGGGCCACCGCGACGAGGCGGCCATCGAGGCGCTGACGTGGCCGGAGCCGGTGCCGCAGATCACGGATGACATTCTGCTGCACGGCATCCACCACATCAGCGGCATCACCCAGGACCTGGGTCAGGCGGGCGAGTTCTACGAGGCGGCGCTGGGGCTGCGGATGGTGAAGAAGACGACCAACCGCGACGCGCCCGACATGCTGCACTACTTCTGGGCCGCGTACGACGGCAGGACCCTCGCGCCGCACAGCTCGTGGACGCTGTTCGGGTATCCGCCCAACGGGATTCGCGCCCGCGGCGGCGTCGGCCAGACGCACCACGTGGCCTTCCGCGCACGGGACGACACGGAGCTGGGCGCGTGGCGGGACCACCTGCGGTCCATGGACGTGGACGTGTCGGAGGTGATGGAGCGGACGTACTTCCGCAGCATCTACTTCCGCGCGCCGGACGGGCAGCTGCTGGAGATCGCCACCGACGGCCCCGGCTTCGCGGTGGACGAGCCCGCCGACCGGCTGGGCCACGCGCTGCAGCTGCCGGCCTGGCTGGAGCCGCGGCGCGAGGAGATCGGCGCCGGGCTGGTGCCGCTGGGGTAGGCTGAGAACGGCGGCGAGCCTCCGTCCGGAGCGGCTAAAGCCGCCGCAACGACTGCGGAAAGCCTCACAAACAGCGTGAGGCTTCAACCGCGCAGCGGACGGGGGCGGAGGACGCGACGGGCAGCCGGGTTCCATCGCGAACCGGCAGTCCGCGCAGGCGGACTTCGTGTAGTCGTTGCGGCGAATTCATTCGCTCTGTCTCCCCTGGGCTTCGGCGAATCACAGTTCCGTCGCGCTGGTGGACGAGATGGAGAACCGCGGCACGTCGGCGCCCGCTTCGGCGTGGCGTACTGATCCACCCGTTCGGCGGCGGGAGGGCCGCGCTCCGAAGCCGCGTGAATCGCCGGACCCGGGGCGCCCGTCGCGGAATCAGCCCGAAGAAGGTTGACGCGTACCGTCCAGGGGCAGATGTTTGTGCCGCCTTCGGTGCGTTTCCTCCCTCTCCGCCATCCCATGCACTTGCGCACGACCCTCGCCGCCGCCCTCCTGCTGATGGGCGCCGCCGCCGCATGCGACCGCGGAAGCGGCACCGACCCGGAGCCGGCCCTTGCCGTGCAGCTGACCGTCGCCGCCACGTCGCGCATGGACCGGGCGGCGGACGAGTCGCCCATCGTCTCCTGCGAAATCGCGCTGAACGCAACGGCCACGGGCGACGAGGGGATGGTGGGCCGGTGGAGCGAGGGAATGCTGCGCTACATGGTGGGGGCGGATACCGTCCCCGTTGATTCGCTGCAGCTCACCGGCGCCGACCTGGAGCAGATCTTTGGGCCCAGCGCGCTTGCCCCCGGCTACAGCGAGAGCAACACGCTGCGCCTGACGGCGTCCGTGCCGTTCTCCGTGCGGGTAGAGCTCGCCTACCGGGCCACGGGGAGCCGGCAGGACGAGTGGGTGCGGGGCACGGCCGCCTGTGGGCCGCGGCCCGGGCAGGGCGCGGCCCCGGCGCTCAGCAACTTCTCCGTGGCCGGCCCCGCGGGCGAACTGCAGCCGGGTGACACGCTGACCATCACCTGGACCGCCCACAGCCCGGTTGGGCTGTGGGAGACGGGTTTCCAGGTGAGCGGCGCCTTTCAGCACATGGTCCGCTCCGCCCGCCTGGCCACCACCGATCCGTCCACCAGCACCGTAAAGCTGGTGATCCCCCCCACCGCCGTCCTGGGCCGCCCCGTGCTGGTGCGGCCGTTCGCCATGGACGCGGCGCTGCAGTCCAGCGTGGGCACCGTCCACACCACGGTGCCGCTGGTGGATCGCCGCCCGCCCGCCGCGTATACCGTGGCGCTGGAGCGGCAGGACTTCGGCGTGCGCCTGGAGGGGCAGTATCCCACCGTGGACAGCATCGCCCTGTTCGTGGGCGCGGAGGACAACCACCAGATCGAGTACGTGGTGTTCGAGGCGGGCCCCGCGGGCACGCACCGCGACTCCGTGCGCTACGCCACGCGCACGCTCGACGGCTTCAAGATCGCCGTGCCGGCGGCCCTGGCCGGGCAGCGGGGGCTGCGGGTGCAGGTGCGGGACGTCGCCGGCAACGCGAGCCCGTGGTACGGCTCGGCCACCACCCGCTTCTACCGCACGCGCACGGTGCCCGTGCACCGCGTGGCGCTGCCCAACCAGGCGGAGGAGGTGGTGATGGATCACGTCCGCGGCAAGCTCTACGCGGCCGTCGTGAACCACAGCGGCATCCGCGTGTTCTCCCTGCCGGGGCTGGTGGAAGGGGGCGTGATCCCCATGCCGCTGTCTCCCTCGGCCATGGACCTCACGCCGTCCGGCGACACGCTGGTGGCCGTTGCCAACGGCCACAACCGGCTGGCGGTGGCCGACGTGGTGCGGGGCGGCGAGACACGCGTGCACGTGCTTGAAGGCGTGGGAGCGGTCTACGGCGTGGCCGTGACCCCGGGCGGCAAGGCCGTCTCCACGGCGCTCCTTCCCGGGGGCGGGCGAGCCCTGCTGGAGATCGACCTGGCGACGGGCGCCTGGCGCATCGTGCCGGGGAGCGGCGCCATCCCCGGGGTGGACCACGGCGTGGCCCGCAGCCTGGACCGCCGGCGGATGGTGGCCGGCGGCGGATGCCCGTACGACGCGGTGGCGGGGACGCTGGGCACCTGCCGGCCCCTGGAGGGAACGATGCCGATGGCGGGTGACGCCACGGGCACGCGCTGGGGCCGGCAGGGGGTGGTCTTCAGCGCGGACGTGGGGCGCGTGC
>DASQZE010000028.1:0-9264 GCA_035638875.1 Longimicrobium sp. | reverse complement strand
GGGGCGAGTGAGGGCTGGAGCGTAACCATCAATCTCCTGCCCCCACTGATGCCGCTCACCCGCCAGACGATTTGCTGGACGGGCTCAATAGGGAATAGGGAATAGGGAATAGGGAATAGCCTGCGGGAGGGACGGCGGGGGACAGGGGACAGGTTACAGGTTACAGGTTACAGCCTGCAACGGCGCCCCTGCGGGGGCCCTCCCCCGGCCTCGCTCAGGCTCGTCCACCCCCTCCCGCAAACTGCGCGGGAGGGGGTGCACACCCCAGTTTGTGCACGGAATGGGTTCTCTCTTCCCCCAGCCGTTTATGGGGGAAGGGCCGGGGATGAGGGGCGCCCCGCCCGCGGCAGGGAGTCTGCGACGAGGGCCCCATCCGTCCCGCGCGCCGTTGCAGTTGCCGGCCGTCACCTGTAACCTGTCCCCTGTAACCCGCCGTATTCCCTGTCGTCCCAAGCAGTTGCACGCACCTTGCCGTACCCGCGGCTGGATACACGTCGCCGCGGCCCCATGGGGCGCGGTTCCGCCCCCGAAAGGCAACACCAACGTGGCCATGGCCAACGTAAAACTGCCGGACACCCCGGCCGCATACGACAAGGAGCTGGAACGCATCGAGATCGAGCTGCTGCTGGAGGGGGTGTACCGGCACTACGGCTTCGACTTTCGTAGCTACGCCTACTCGTCGCTCAAGCGGCGGGTGTGGAAGCGCATGCAGGCCGAGGGGCTGGATCGCGTGAGCGAGCTGCAGGACCGCGTGCTCCACGACCCGTCCATGATGGAGAAGCTGCTGCTGGACCTCTCCATCAACGTCACCGCCATGTACCGCGATCCCGGCTTCTACGCCGCGTTCCGCGCCCTGGTGGTGCCCACGCTGCGCACCTACCCGTTCATCCGGGTATGGCACGCCGGGTGCTCCACCGGCGAGGAGGTATACTCCATGGCCATCCTGCTGGAGGAGGAGGGGCTGTACGAGCGCTCCCGCATCTACGCCACCGACATCAACGAGATGGTGCTGCAGCGGGCGCGGGCGGGGATCTTTCCCCTGGACAAGATGCAGGAGTACACGCAGAACTACGTGCGCGCGGGCGGCACGCGGTCGTTCAGCGAGTACTACACGGCCCTGTACGACGGCGCGCTGTTCAACACCTCGCTCACCCGCAACGTGGTGTTCTCGCAGCACAACCTGGTCACCGACGGCTCGTTCGCCGAGTTCAACGTGGTGATCTGCCGCAACGTGATGATCTACTTTGACCGCAAGCTGCAGAACCGGGTGCACCGCCTGTTCTACGACAGCCTGGGGCGCTTCGGGATCCTGGCGCTGGGAAACAAGGAAACCCTGCGCTTTACCGACTTCGAGGACAAGTACGAGGTGCTTGACGCCCGCGAAAAGATCTTTCGGAGGCTGGCTTGAGCGAGGCCCGCGAGGTGGGGCCCGGCTACCGCGTGGTCGTGGTGGGCGCCTCGGCGGGGGGGCTGCACGCGCTGCGCACCCTCGTTGCCGGCCTTCCCGCGGACTTCGAGATCCCCGTGGTGGTGGTGCAGCACCGCGCCAAGGAATCGGAGCTGCTGTGCGAGCTGCTGCAGGAGTGTACGGGGGTGCCCGTGCAGGAGGTGGTGGACAAGATGGATTTTGGCCCGGGCGTGTTCGTGGGCCCGCCGGACTACCACCTGCTGGTGGATGACGGCTACTTCTCGCTCACCACCGACGATCCCGTGCGCTACAGCCGTCCCAGCATCGACGTGATGTTCGAGAGCGCCGTGGACACCTACGGCATGGACGTGGTGGGCGTGGTGCTCACGGGCGCCAACGCCGACGGCGCCCGCGGGCTGCGGCGCGTGGCCGACGCCGGGGGGCACGCGGTGGTGCAGGACCCCGAGACGGCCGAGGTTCGGGTCATGCCCCGCTCCGCCGCCAAGGCCGTTCCCGAGGCGTGCGTGCTGCCCCTGGAGCAGATCGCGGGGTACCTTGCCGGCATTCACGGCCGGCGCCTTCCCCCCTGCGGACCGGTGGCCGAATGACCCCCGCACCGGTGTTTCCCAGCATCCGCGCCCGCATCCTGATGGTGGATGACCGGCCGGAGAACCTGATGGCGCTCGAGGCCAGCCTGGAGCCCATGGACGTGGACCTGGTGCGCGCCAACTCCGGCGAAGAGGCGCTGCGCCACGTGCTGCTGCAGGACTTTGCCGTCATCCTGCTGGACGTGCAGATGCCGGGGATGAACGGCTTCGAGACGGCGCAGCTCATCAAGGAGCGCGAGCGCAGCCGGCTCACGCCCATCATCTTCCTTACGGCCATCAACAAGGACGAGCACTACGTCTTCGAGGGGTACGAGGTGGGGGCCGTGGACTACATGTTCAAGCCCTTCAACCCCGACGTGCTGCGCAGCAAGGTCTCCGTCTTCGTGGACCTGTACCTCAAGACGGAGCAGCTCAAGGAGCAGGAAAAGCGCCTGCGCGAAAGCGAGGTGCGCGAGCTGGAACTGCAGCACCGCGCCCAGCTTTCCGCGAGCGAGGCGCGGATGGCGGAGATCGTGGGCTCGGCGCTGGAGGCCATCGTGACCTTTGGCGACGACCGGCGGGTCACGCTCTTCAACGCGGCGGCGGAGCGCACGTTCGGCGTGGCGGCGGAGCAGGCGCTGGGCCAGCCCATGGACGATCTGCTGGCGGCGGAATTCCGGGGCGAGCCCCTGGAGGAGCTGTGCTCGCAGGCCTCGGAGCGGGCCGCGTCGGTGCGCGAAGGCACGGTGCCCGAGCCCAAGGGAATGCAGGACCACGCGCTCACGGGCGTGCGCGCCGGGGGCGAGCCCTTCCCCCTGGAGGCGTCCATCAGCTGCCTGCAGCTGGAAAAGGAGCGGGTGTACACGCTCATCGGCCGCGACGTGTCGGAGCGCAAGCGGGCCGAGGAGGAGCTGCGGCTGCAGGCGGAGCACCTGGCCCGCACCAGCGAGGAGCTCACGTCGCTCAACGAGCAGCTCACGGCGCGGCAGCGGGAGCTGGAGAACGCCATCCAGTCGCGCAGCCGCTTCTACGCCAGCATGAGCCACGAGCTGCGCACCCCCATCAACGCCATCCTGGGGTACAGCGCGCTGCTGCTGGACAACATCTACGGTCCCCTGCTCCCGGAGCAGGTGCGGGGGATCGACCGGGCCAACGCGGCCGCCAAGCACCTGCTGGAGCTGGTGAACGACATCCTGGACCTGTCCAAGATCGAGGCGGGCAAGATCGACCTGGAGATCCAGCCGGCGGCGTTCCCGGCGCTGGTGCAGGACCTGTTCGTGACCGTGCGCCCCCTGGCCGACGAGCACGGCTCGGAGCTCACGCTGGACACCGGCGCCGACGTGAGTGTGACCACGGACCCGCGGCGGGTGCGGCAGATCCTGCTGAACCTGCTGTCCAACGCCATCAAGTTCGGCGAAGGCAACCCCATCACGGTCACCTGCCGGCCGCTGGAAGCCGGCGGGGTGGAGATCGACGTGACGGACCGGGGGCGGGGGATCGAGCCGGAGAACCTGGAGCGCATCTTTGACGAGTTCGTGCAGATCGCGCACCCGGACCAGGCGCTGGGCACGGGGCTGGGGCTGCCCATCTCGCGGCGGCTGGCCGTGCTGCTGAGCGGCACGCTCACGGTGGAGAGCGCGCTGGGCGAGGGGAGCACCTTTCGCCTGGTGCTGCCGCAGAAGCTGGACGTGCGCGCCGTGGCGGCCTCCGACGGCATTCCGCTCCCCACGGCCACGGGCGACCCGCTGCAGGAGCCCGTCCGCCCGCGCCCGCGCCCCCGCCGCCCCCCCGCCACGGACGATGAGGGCGACGAGGACGCGGAGGATACGGGCACGCGCGCCGCCCGCCGCCGTGCGGATGCGGATGCGGAGCCCGTGGATTCCGCGGAGCCCGCCGGCCCGGACGACGAGGAGGAGCCGGTGGAGGCTCCCGTGCGGCTGGTGGGGTAGGGGAGGAACTGCGGGTTACGGGGGACAGGTTACAGGGGACAGCCGGCAACGGCGAAGGGCGGCTCTCGGCGAGGGCCGCCCTTCGTGTGTGCGGGATCGGGGTGGTGCGACCGCGGGTGGGCTGCCGGTGTGCACGCCGGCCGGGGCCCCTGAGCGGATGAATCCGCCGCTGGGACAGCCATGATACCGAATCCGGCAAAAGAATGGTTGCTCACACAGGGGGAACAGGGGAACAGGGGAGCAGAGATTAAAGAGTCAAATTCCCTGTTCCCCCTGTTCCCCCTGTTCCCCCTGTTCCCCTGTGTGAGACAAAGTTTTTGTCTTTTCGGATTCGGTATGAGCCCCGCCCCATCCGCTGCGCGGCCGTGCGGGGCTTCGACTGCTTCGGGGGCGCATCAGGCTTCCATCAGCCATGTACAAAAATCTGGTACCTCGATCATGCAAGATGACTGATCGCGATTTCCGAAGTCGATCATGCTCGCAGAAACACAAGAAGCCCCGCGAATCCGCGGGGCTTCTGCTGTTCGTTCAGCGTAGCGGACTACTCCGGCGGGCGCCCGCCGCCGCGGGTGCCACGGGGGCGCTCGCCGCCGCCACCGGCGCCGAACGCGCCGAGGGCGTTGCGCAGGGCGGCGGGAACGCGGCGCCACTGCTCGCGCGTCATCACCGCTTCGGCCTCCGTGAGCGCCTGCTGGATGTTGCGGCGGCCCTCCTGGATCTGCGGCTGCACGCGCTGAAACGCCTCGCCCATGCTCGCGCCGGCCGCACCCGTGGGGAACGCGGCGCGGATCTGCTCGCGGATGGAGTCGTTGCGCGCCTGCAGCGTGTCGGAGATGGCCTGCAGCCGCGCCACCTGCTCGTCGCTCAGGCCCAGCGTGTCCCGCAGCAGGATCATGGGCGAGATGGGCTCCGGCAGCACGCGCTCCAGCAGCAGCGCGGGATCCAGTCCGCCCTGCCCGCCAGGCCCGCCCGGTCCCCCCGGCCCGCCCGGACCGCCGAATCCGCCGCCGCCAAAGCCGCCGCGCCCCCCGAACCCGCCGCCGCCGCCCGGCTGCTCGGCGCCCACGGTGATGCGGGCGGAGAGCTGCACCTGAAAGGGGGACAGGCCAAAGCCGCCGAACCCGCCCGCCGTGCGCCGGCTGCCGAAGTTCTCGTTCACCCGGTACGTGTAGCGGCGCGCGGACACGTCGAAGCTGTCCGGCACCAGCAGCACGTTGTCCGGGCGAAACGCGGACTGCCCCCAGCCGCGCAGGTCCCCGCCGCCGTGCAGCACCTCGTCCAGCCCCGCGGCCAGGTTGAAGGCATCCAGCGACAGCGCCAGCCGCCGGCCCAGGCGCGGCAGCGTGGGCCGCCAGGTGGCGCGCAGGTCGAAGTTGGTGCTCCACTCGCCGCGGCAGCTGTTGCGCTCGGCCACCTCGCCCGTCTGCTCGCGCAGGCAGTCTTCCACGCGGCCGGGAACGCTCCCCAGCAGCCGCTGCATTCCGGCTGCCAGCGCCGTGTCGCCCGTGACGGCGGCGACGTCGAAGATGAACGCGGCGTCGTTGCGCACGCCGTCGCCGTTGATGTCCTGCCCCACGATGGGGGTGAACGGCGTCCCCGAGCTGGCGCGGGCGATGAAGGTCACCTCCAGTGCCGAGCCGAGGGGCATCCCCATCGTCGCCACCAGCGAGTGCCGGCGCTCGCGGTCGCTCGTGGCCCAGTCGCGCTGGTTGGGATCGCCCTGCGTGACGGCCTGCGAGAACCCGCCCAGGGGCGAGCCCCCGCCGAACGAGCTCTGGTCCGTCGACCGCGCCCAGGTGTAGTTGGCGGACAGGAGGATGCGCGGCCCCACGATCCCCTGCAGCCCCACCGTGGCCTGCGCCGTCCGGTTCTGCCGCTCCGAGCCGACGGCGAAGACGTAGCCCAGCGCCGGGTCCACGCGCGACGCGAAGAGCGGGATGGCGGCGGACGAGGGCTGGATGGCGGCCGCCGGCGCGTACACCGGCCGGCCGCCCTCCGACTCCAGGGTGAACGCGGGCGCCGTCCGCAGGTTCAGGTCGCGCACGCCCATCTGCGCCACGCCCAGCGAGTACGACACGTCGAAGTTGGCGCTCAGGCGGCGGAACAGCTGCGTCTGGTAGCCGAGCGACGCGCGCCACGAGCGCGGGGCGCTGAAGTCGTCCTCGAACACCGTCACGCTGGGCACGCTGCGCACGGACTGGCCGCCGCCGCCGCCCACGCACTCCGTGGGGATGGAGGACGGGTCCGCCAGGTACGCCTGCCAGTCCGGCGACGGGGCCGCATCGCCCACGCAGTCGATCTGCGTTTCGCCGCCGGGGAGGCCGGTCTGCTCCAGCGCGGCCGCAAACAGGGAGTACGGCGCGCGGCCGCGGAACTCGCCCACGCCGCCGCGCACCAGCCGCAGCGGCGCGCCCTGTTCGCTCAGCCGCCAGCTGAAGCCCAGGCGCGGGCTCACGTGCACTTCACCTGGGATGCGGTCCGTCCGGTAGCCGAACGCCTGCTCGATGGCCGGGTTGTACGCCGGGTCCTGCCCGAAGCGCGAGGCCTCCAGCCGCACGCCGCCCGTGACCTGCACCTCCGTGCGCGGCCGCCAGGTGTCGCCCAGGTAGGCGGCGGCGTCGATGCCCGAGCCCTCCGTGACGCGGGCGGAGAGCTGGCGGCTGAAGCGGTAGGGGCGGCCCTCCTCGAACGCATCCAGCGACTCGAACTCGAACGAGCCCAGGCGGTTGCTGGCCTGCTCCTGCTCGAAGGTGTTGGCGTTGACCAGGATGCCGGCCTTGACGCGGTGCGTGTCGCGGATGAGCATCGACAGCTCGTTCGCGACCTCGATGGTCCGCTCGCGCGAGAGCGACGGCAGCGACCGGTCGCCGCCGAAGACGAACGAGCTGAATCCGCGCCCCGCGCCTTCGAGTGCGGACGCCACCTGCACCCGCCCCTCCGGCAGCTCCTGGTACGCCGTCTGGTCCCGCCGGTCCAGGTTGATGGAGGCGCGCAGCTCGTTCACCCACCCGTCGCCGAAGCGCGAGGTGAGCGTGGCGATGGCGCCGCCGCCGTTGCTCCCCACTTCGCCGCCGTTCTCCAGCGTCTCCAGAAAGCCGATGCGGGCGTTCTCCTGCCCGTACGTGTTCAGGTGCCCGCGCAGGGCCAGGTTGTGGCGCTGGGAGAGGACGACGTCCGTCCGCGCCAGCAGGCTCACGGCGTCGCCCGTGCGCGCGTAGTCGCCCGTGCGCCCCGTGAGGCCGTAGCGCGTGTTCAGCGTCGCCAAAAAGGTATCCACCGCCTGCGGGGTCACCCCGAAGCGCTGCAGGGCCAGCGGGTCCTGCGGCGTGAGCGCGTACAGGTCGTCCGTGCGGCGCTGGTAGGTGAAGCTCAGGAAGTAGAAGAGGCGGTCCTTGACGATGGGCCCGCCAAAGCCGCCGCTCAGCCGGTTCTGCGTGTAGCCCTGGCCCAGCTGGGGATTGCCGCCGTCCAGCTGCAGCGCCTGGTCGCGCAGCTGCCAGCTGAACGATCCGCCGGGCCGGTTGGTCCCGCTGCGCGTCGTCGTCGCCACCAGGCCGCCGGCGAACTGGCCGCGCGACACGTCAAAGGTGCTGGTGACCACCTGCGTGCCGCGCACGCCCTCCTGCGGCACGCTGATGGGCGATCCGCCCGACTCGCCGCCGGACAGCCGCGAGCTGAAGCTGGCGCCGTCCAGCGTCACCTGGTTCTGCGACGACTGCTGGCCGCCCACGCTGAAGCCCGCGCGCCCGCTGGCCGAGTCGCCGCCCACGCTCACCACGCCGGGGGCGAGCGAGGCCAGCGTGGCCGCGTCCGTGTTCTCCAGCGGCAGCCGGTTCACGATCTCGCCGGAGAGGTTGCGCTCCTGCCCGCCCACGTCGCCGCGGGTGGGGGCGGGGCCGCGCTCGGCCTCCACGGAGATGGCCTCCAGCAGCACGGCCTGCTCCGCCAGGCGAAAGTCGGCGATCAGCACCTCCTCGTCCGCCTGCCGCGCCACCGTCACCGTGGATGCCTGCCGGCCCACGGTGGACGCGCGGATGGTGTACCGCCCGCCGCCGTCGGGAAAGGCGATGGTGTAGCGGCCCTCCGCGTTGGTGGCGCTGGTGCGGGTGACGCCGGATTCTGCCGACGTGGCCTCGATGCGCACGCCGGCCAGGGGCGAGCCCCCGGGATCCGTCACGCGGCCGCGGAGGATGTCGGTGCCCTGCGCGGCCGCGGGCGCGGCGGCCACCAGCAGCGCCAGCACGGCGGCGAACAGGGCGAGGAGCGGTCGGGCGAAGCGCATCTTGGACTGCACGGACAAAGGGTTTCTGATCTGCACAGGATGGATGCCGACGGCGAGCCGGTAATCCATCCGCAGGTTTCTGCAGCGGCCAGGGAACGCATCCCGGCCTCCAGCCAAGCGAATGAATTCGCCGCGACGACGACACGAAGTCCGCCTGCGCGGACTGTCCGTCGAATGCGGACTGCCACGCGCCTGGGGGAAGACGCGCGAGAGGGCGGATGTGTTAACGACATCGGATCCGCCGCCGCGCCGTACGGGGAAGACATCTGGCGGGGCCCGGCTGTTGGCGCTGCATCACGCGATTTTCGTGAACGCGGCGGAGCAAGCATCGACCAGGGTGGGACGATGGTCATTGCTCCGCGGGGGGACTCGGGTGTATCCTGCGTGCGCATCCGCGGCGTTTCTCATCCTCCATCCGCCGGATTCTTCCCTGTGTCACGGGAATCCGCGCATTGTGCCACGGCGATTCCTGATTCGTTACGGGGGCGTTACAGGGCCTGTCTACACTCGGACGTAGCGGTAACACGACCGACCCAGGCTCTCCCGTAGAGGAGGTGGAATCTTGCCGAGCCCTTCTGCTCAACTGCATTCTTCGAACGTCTTTACCGGGCTGATCGGTGCGAGCGCCCGTGAGCCTGCCCCCACTGCGAGCCGAATGAGCGCCCACATCCTGGTGGTGGACGACGAGCCGGACATCTCGGCCCTGGTGGCGTATCACCTTGCCCGGGAAAGCTACCGTGTGCGCACGGCCAGCAGCGGCCCCGAGGCCCTGCGCGCGGCCGAGGTGGAGCGCCCGGACCTGATCGTGCTGGACCTGATGCTCCCCGGCATGTCGGGGCTCAACGTGCTGGAGGAGCTTCGCAAGCGCCCGGAGATGCAGGACATCCCCGTCATCCTGCTCACGGCCCGCAAGGAGGAGCAGGACCGCATCGCGGGGCTGAGGCTGGGCGCGGACGACTACGTGAGCAAGCCGTTTTCGCCGCAGGAGCTCATTCTGCGCGTGGCCGCCGTGCTGCGCCGGGTGCAGCAGGCGCCCCC
>DASQZE010000027.1:0-2110 GCA_035638875.1 Longimicrobium sp. | reverse complement strand
GTTGCGGCGGCTTTAGCCGCTCAGGCTGGATGCCCGCTCCCGTCTCCCCTCACTCCCGCCGCCGCTCCACCGGCATCTCGCTCGCCCGGCGCTCCACGATCACCTCGCCGTCGTCCTTCCGCACCATGTCCGGCACGTCGTCCTCGCCCGGCGTAAACGGCAGCAGCACCTCGCGGCGCGTGCGCACGATGGTCTCGATCTCGAAGGCCACGCCCTCCGGCGAGCGCCCCTCCGCGGGGACGGAAACGTCGGCCAGGCGGTACAGGGGCTCGCGCTCCGCCAGCATCTGCGCGATCATCCCGCGCGGGTTGGGGTGCCCGCGAAAGGGGCGGTCGATGCTGTCGCGGTTCAGCCGGCGCACCGTCTCGTCCACGGACACGCGCAGCCACACGCTGAACGTGCGCGAGCCCAGCCGGTCCAGCTGCTCCGGCCGCGTGATCCATCCGCCCCCCGGCGCCAGCACCAGCCCGCGGCGCTCCGCCCCCTCTGCCGTGAGCGCGGCCTCCATCTCCCGGAACACCGCCTCGCCGCGCGTCTCGATCACCTCCTTGACGGTGGCGCCCGCACGGTGTTCTATCTCCACGTCGAAGTCCATGAACTCCCACTCCAGCCGCCGGGCCAGCGCCTGCCCCACGGTGCTCTTTCCCGAGGTCATGTAGCCCAGCAGCACCACGCGCTCGATCAGCAGCGCCGGCGGGAGCCCGGTATCCGGCACGAAGGCCTCCAGGAGTTGAACTCGGTGGATGGTTGACGCACGGCCGCTGCCGGGGCAGGTTGCGGGCCGCACAGCCTCCATGCCAGATTCCGAAGATTTTCCGAACCTCCGTGCGGGTGCGGTGTATCCGCCTGCGTCCACGGCGCCACCTTTTGCGCGCGCCGCGGGGCATTCGCCCGTTTGCGAGACGTCCAGCGCGTTCCCAGGCCGCCGCCCGCGCGCGGCCGAGCACCCGTAGCCCCTGATGGCGATCCTCACCCCCACGCAGCGCGACCGCGTAGTCCCGCGCCTCATCGTAGACGAGATGCGCGCGTCGTTCATCGACTACTCGATGAGCGTGATCGTGCAGCGCGCGCTGCCGGACGTGCGCGACGGGCTCAAGCCGGTGCACCGCCGCATCCTGTACGCCATGCAGGAGGCGGGGCTCGTCCCATCGCGCCCGCACAAGAAGTGCGCGACGGTGGTGGGCGACGTGCTGGGCAAGTACCACCCCCACGGCGACGCGTCCGTCTACGACGCGCTCGTGCGGATGGCCCAGGAGTTCTCCCAGCGCTACCCGCTCATCGACGGGCAGGGCAACTTCGGCAGCATCGACGGCGATGCGGCGGCGGCGTACCGGTACACGGAAAGCCGGCTGTCACCCATCGCCACGGACCTGCTGGCGGACATCGACAAGGATACGGTCGATTTCGCCCCCAACTACGACGACCGGCTCACGGAGCCGCGGGTGCTCCCCGCCAAGGTGCCCAACCTGCTGGTGAACGGCAGCAGCGGCATCGCCGTGGGGATGAGCACCAACGTGCCGCCGCACAACCTGGCGGAAGTGGTCCGCGCGGCCATCCTGCTGCTGGACAACCCGGAGTGCACCGTCGAGGACCTGATGGTGCACCTCCCCGGGCCCGACTTCCCGACGGGCGGCATCATCGTGGGGGTGCAGGGGATCAAGGACGCGTACGCCAAGGGCCGCGGGCGCGTGGTGATGCGGGCGCGCGTGTACAAGGAGTCGCGGCGCAGCGGGCGCGAGCAGCTGGTGGTCACCGAGATCCCGTACGGCACCAACAAGTCGCGCATCATCGAGCAGATCGCCGACCTCACGCGCGCTGGCAAGCTGCACGACGTGAGCGACCTGCGCGACGAGAGCGACCGCGACGGCATCCGCGTGGTCATCGAGCTCAAGCGCGGGGCGGACGCAGCCAGAGTGCTCACCCTGCTCTACAAGGGCACGGCGCTGCAGACCACCTTTGGGGTCATCGCGCTGGCGCTGGACAACGGCGTGCCCCGCGAGCTGGGGCTCAAGACCATTTTGGAGCGCTACCGCGACCACCGGCTGCAGGTGGTCGTCCGCCGCTCGGTGTGGGAGCGCGACAGGGCGCGCGACGAGGCCCACGTGCTCGA
>DASQZE010000026.1:0-11464 GCA_035638875.1 Longimicrobium sp. | reverse complement strand
AGTCCGCGCAGGCGGACTTCGTGTGGTCGCTGCGGCGAATTCATTCGCTCTGCTGCCCGTGTTCGCGCGAGCTTTCCCCACCTCGGCGGGTCGTGTGCCCGGCCGTCCCCCGCTCCTCCACCCCCCACGCCTTGTCCGCGGCGCCCGCGCGGGTGAGGTTGTAGCCCTCTCGGCGAGCCGGGTACGGTAGCGTACGTACGCACGCGCCACAGTCGATCCACGGAAAGCAGCAGGATGCACTTCGATCCGCACCTCGACGGCCACTCGCCGCCGGACCCGTCCCACGACAGCGCGCCGTCCCTCCCCGCCGATCCGCACGCCCTCGCCGCCGGCGAGCACGGCGACGCACACGGTGGATGGGAGCAGCCGCACGCCGGGCATCCGCACCATGCTGGCAACGACGGTGACGGGCATCGGCGCGATGCCGGGCATGACCGAGGACACGGCGATGCGTACGGCGGACGGGATGTGCCGCGCGCGGAGCCCGTGCACGACGGCCGGGAGCCGGACCGGCGCGACGAGGGGCACGCGGATGCGCGGGGATCCATCGCGGAGGGGCTGCATCCCGGCGGGTTTCCCGACCTGGGCAACCCGGCCAGCCACGCGGACGCCGACGCGGAGCCGGATACCTACGCCTCGCCCGCCGAGTACGCGCACGCCGTGGATGAGGCGGAGGCCCACACATCCCCGGAAGCGGACGGCGTAGCGGCCTCGGAGGCGGTGGAACGCCACACGATGTTCGACGGGGTGCAGGCGCCCGAGGAGATGGACGGGGAGTACGCGGCGGAGACGGGCGAGGGGGCGGGGGAAGAGGCGCACTTCGGGCGGCCGCGCGTACCCAGCCCGTTCGGGCCCGCGCACCTGCCGCAGACGCGCCGGCCGGAGCTGTACGTGCCCGGGCTGCTGGACCGTGCGCGCACGGCGTGGCCCGGCCGCCCCTGGCCCCTGGGCGCCACGCCCGACGCGCAGGGCACCAACTTCGCCATCTACTCCGAGCAGGCGGTGGACGTGGTGCTGTGCGTCTTCCGCTCCCCCGCCGACGAGGAGCCGGTGCAGACGTACCGGCTGCGCGAGCGCACGGCGTACGTGTGGCACGGCTACGTCCCCGGGCTGCGGCCGGGCACCTACTACGGCTACAAGATCAACGGCACGTACGATCCCGGCCGCGGCCTGCGCTGCACCCCGTTCAAGCTGCTGGTGGATCCCTACGCCCGCGCCCTGGCCGGCCGGGTGCGCTGGGAGCACCACCCGTTCGCCTACCACTTCGAGCAGCCCGGCGACGACTGGGTGCTGGACGACGAGGACGATTCTGCCGGCGTGCCCAAGGGCGTGGTCCTGGGCGACGACTTCGACTGGCGGGGCGACGCGCCGCCGTCCGTGCCCTGGCACGAGACGGTCATCTACGAGGCGCACGTCAAGGGACTGACGATGCTGCATCCCGAGGTGCCGCCGGAGATCCGCGGCACCTACGCGGCGCTGTCGCACCCGGCCATCATCGGCCACCTCAAGTCGCTCGGGATCACGGCGCTGGAATTGATGCCGGTGCACGAGATCGTGGACGACTACTTCCTGGTGCAGAAGGGGCTGCGCAACTACTGGGGCTACAACACCCTCAACTTCTTTGCCCCCGCGGGGCGCTACGCCTCCGTGCGCGACTACGGCGGGCAGGTCCGCGAGTTCAAGGAGATGGTGCGCGCGCTGCACGCGGAGGGGATGGAGGTCATCCTGGACGTGGTGTACAACCACACGGCGGAGGGGCACCACCTGGGGCCCACGCTCTCGTTCCGGGGCATCGACAACCGCACGTACTACCGGCTGGTGCCCGGAAATCCCCGGATGTACATGGACTATACGGGTACGGGCAACTCCTTCAACCTGGTGCATCCCCAGACCCTCACGCTGGTGATGGACAGCCTGCGCTACTGGGTGCAGGAGATGCACGTGGATGGATTCCGCTTCGACCTGGCCAGCACCCTCGCGCGAGAGCTGCACGAGGTGGACAAGCTGTCGTCGTTCTTCGACGTCATCCACCAGGACCCCGTGCTCAGCCGCGTCAAGCTGATCGCGGAGCCGTGGGACGTGGGCGAGGGCGGGTACCAGGTGGGCAACTTTCCCGTCCTGTGGGCGGAGTGGAACGGCAAGTACCGCGACACGGTGCGTGCGTACTGGCGCGGCGACCCCGGCACGGTGGGCGAGCTGGGCTACCGGCTCACGGGGAGCAGCGACCTGTACGAGAACGACGGCCGCCGCCCGCACGCCAGCATCAACTTCGTCACGGCGCACGACGGGTTCACGCTCAACGACCTGGTCAGCTACAACCACAAGCACAACGAGGCCAACGGCGAGCACAACCGCGACGGCGACAACCACAACCTGTCGTACAACTTCGGCGTCGAAGGCCCCACGGACCGTCCCGACATCATCCGCATGCGCGAGCGGCAAAAGCGCAACTTCATGGCGACGCTGCTCCTTTCGCAGGGCGTGCCCATGATCTGCCACGGCGACGAGATGGGGCGCACGCAGCACGGCAACAACAACGCGTACGCGCAGGACAACGAGGTAGCCTGGGTGCACTGGGACCTCACGGAGCGCGACCAGGAGCTGCTGGAGTTCACGCGGCGGGTGTCGCGGCTGCGGCGCGAGCATCCCACCTTCCGGCGCCGCAAGTTCTTTCGCGGACGGCAGATCCGCGGCAGCGACGTGCGCGACATCGTGTGGCTGAGCCCCGTGGGCACGGAGATGACGGACCCGGAGTGGAACGCCGGCTACGTGCGCTGCTTCGGGATGGCGCTGGGCGGCGATGCCATGGAGGAGTGGAACGAGCGCGGCGAGCAGGTCAAGGACGAGAACTTCCTCCTCCTTTTCAACGCGGACGGCGCGCCCATCGACTTCACCCTGCCGGACTTCGGGCGGTCGCGGGGGTGGTGCGTGATGCTGGACACGGCGCGCCCGGAGCTCCCCGAGCGGCACTTCTGCCTGCCGGACGGCGAAACGGTCACGCTGGAGGGGCGGTCCATGATGGTGCTGGTGGAGGACCGCGTCACCGGGTGATGCCGCGGCTCGAATTGGTCGCGAACCGCGCACGCCGCACTTTGACGTATGGCGCAGCCGTGGATATCTTTTTCGCCATGCTCCCTGTCCGCCGGTCCCGGATCATCCGCACGCTGGTCGTGCTGCTGGGGCTGGCCGCGAACCTGATCGCGGCCGGCGCGCCGGTGCTGCACGTGCTTCTGCACGAGCTGCACGAGGCCGGGGAGCATCATCGCCACGATGACGACCGTGCGGCGCTCGCCTGGGAAGCCGGGCCCGCGGAGACGGACCATCCCGCGTCGGACGTGCACCCGCAGACGCTGCACGACGACGCGCGGCTGATCAAGCGCGACGTGGTGCTGTTCCCGTTTCCGGCGGTCGCTCTCGCGCTGCCGGAGCCGGTCGAGGTCGAAGTCGAGTGTCGAACGAGCGAGCCGCCCGGTTCGCTGCGCTCCCGCGCGCCGCCGCCCGGCGACCCCGCCCGCGCCCCTCCCCTCGTGTAGCTCTCTCGCCACGCGCGTCCCTGATGCGTGTGGCACCCGTGCTGTTCCCAACAAAACACAAGCCGCTACCCGCCGCTGCCTGACGCGCATTCCCGCGTCCCGTGGCCGCGTGCAGGCGTGGATGCGTGGGTGACGACGCCGGAGCCGCGGTGCATCCGGCGCTTTTGAGACGAACCCGTGATCGAGGTGAAGATGATAAGGTTATCGCCGGCCTGGCTGCACGAGATGGACGCGCGTGCCCGGCTGATCCTGTTCGTGCTGGCCGGCGCCGCCGTGTGGCAGCTCGCCGCACCGGGGGCGCTGATGGCGCACGGCGTGGCGTCGGGCGACGCGGGCTACATCCAGGAAAGCTCGGGCGTGCTGCTGATGCCGTTCGCATACCTGGGCGCCAAGCACATGGTGACCGGCTACGACCACCTGCTCTTTCTGCTGGGGGTCATCTTCTTTCTGTACCGGATCAAGGACATCGGCGTCTACGTGTCGCTGTTCGCCATCGGCCACAGCACCACGCTGCTGCTGGGCGTGCTGACGGAGGTGCGGGTCAGCGCGTACCTCATCGACGCCATCATCGGCCTGTCCGTCGTCTACAAGTCGCTCGACAACCTGGGTGCGTTCAAGCAGTGGTTCGGCGTGCAGCCCAACACCAGGGTGGCGACGCTGATCTTCGGCTTCTTTCACGGCTTCGGGCTCGCGACCAAGATCCTGGAGTTCGAGATCTCGCCCGACGGGCTGATCGCCAACCTGATCGCGTTCAACGTGGGCGTGGAGATCGGGCAGCTGCTGGCGCTGAGCACCATCCTGATCGCCATGAGCTACTGGCGCCGCACCGACAGCTTCGCGAAGCACGCCTACACCGCGAACGTGGCCGTGATGGGCGCCGGGTTCGTGCTGATGGGCTACCAGCTCGCGGGCTTCTTCGTCTCCCGAACCGCATAGAGGATCGATGTACAACGCAGACGTACCGCCCCGGAGCGAGCTTCCCTCGTCGCGCGCGCTGGTCAAGTCGACGCTGATCGCGGCCGCGGTCGCCCTTGTGCTGCTGGTGACGGTGGTCCTGCCGGCCGAGTACGCCATCGACCCCACCCGCATTGGCCGCGTGCTGGGGCTCACGCAGATGGGCGAGGTCAAGATGGCGCTGGCGAAAGAGGCGGCGGCGGAGGAAGCCGCGGGCACAACTGCCGCGGCGCCCGCAGCCGCGGCTCCCGGGGCTGTCGCGCCGGCGGCAGGAGCACCGGCGGCGGCGGTGGCGGACTCGGGCAACTCGCACGTGACGGAGATCGCGCTGGCGCCCGGGCAGGGCCGCGAGATCAAGCTGGCGATGCGGGCAGGCGCGCGGGTGAACTTCGAGTGGACGGTGGCGGGCGGCGTGGTGAACTTCGACACGCACGCCGACCGGCCGGGCACGCCCTACCACGGCTACGAGAAGGGCCAGGCCCGGCAATCGCAAAGCGGCGAGCTGGTCGCCGCCTTTGACGGCATGCACGGCTGGTTCTGGCGCAACCGCGGCCGCGAGCCCGTCACCGTCACCCTCCGCACCCGCGGCGACTACACGGAGCTGAAGGAAATCAAGTGATGCTCGGGAGAGCGCGGTCGTGGTGCTGGGCGATCTGCTGACGGCGTCGTGCTGAACATGCTGGCGGTGCCCGCGCTGTCCCCGCGCTGTCCCGCGCTACGGCGTGGATCGGCCGGGCGCCGCCGGGATGGCTGCGCCGCGCCGGGAACCGGAGCCGGTGTTTGGAAGGGGGTGGGATGAGGCGGGGCGCGCTGCTCCGGCTTTGCTCAACCGCAGGTGCCAGCTTGTCCTGTCCCGCGCGTACCTTCACGCGCAACCGGGCGACGCTCCTCCACCACGCCGATAGCTTTCTTCGATCGGTTCTCCAATTCCGAGTCGCGGGGCACATCACCCAGCGGCCGACATTCCCAGTCAAAGTTCACAACCGAAAATTTCCGGGCGTGTCGTCCTTGTCAAACGCGTGTTCCACGTTAGTGTTCCTTTGATTGACCCGCGCAGACCGATCCCCCGGGCGTCCGAGCCAGGCGAATCAACGTTCAGCGAGCTCCGCGTGCGATTCTGGTCAGAATGCACCATCACACACGCCGCCGCGCTGCACCTGCGCCAGCGTCGTCGTATGCTTCCGGCTTTGTATTTACACAGAATGGCGAAAGCACTTTTAAGGAGGTCAAGACGATGAGCGACCAATTGGACGTGTCGGACGTGAGCGAGTCGGCCGAACAAAGCGCCAACACAGGTTCTCAGACGGCTCCCGACGCGGCGCGAAGGTGGTCTCTAGCCGATGCGGCCTCGTTGGCCACGATACTGGTTGCTCTTTTAGCTATTATTCCATTGGCTAACCTTAACAATCAGCTTGAAATAAGCACTGCGACCAATCGGCTCGCGATGCGCTCAGAACTCTATCAGACAGAGAATGGGTTCTTCGCTGTTGAAGGCGCGGATGCGAGCGCTGCACTTTCGTCGTTGTGGGCACGCGTACCGCCACAAACGATGAGGCAAGAATATGCAATCGGCCTTCTCCGCTTGATTACAAATGATCCAACCGCATTAGCTGCCCCGAACGCCGAGGCCCTCTATCAAGCGGCGTTTGACATCTCCGCCCTCACCGATTCCAGTCGGAGTAACGCAACATCTGAACTCCGCAGGACATTTCTCCACGTACAATCCATCGTGTATCACGTCCAGAACGCTTTTGACTTCCGTAGGGATAACGTGCTTACAGACGCCGAGTGGGTCACGTGGAAGGGAATAATCGGCGAAATGAATTCACACCCTATCTTGGTGATGGTTATTTGGAACGGGTATCAAAACCGATACTTATCCCGGGAGTTTGGCAATTTTCTGCGCGAAGAACTCTGTGGCAGATCTCCGTATGGCCCAGAGTATCAGGCCCGCAATTGTGCGTTTGCCAAGTACTACTACCCCGAGATGTTCGAGCGCGATTGGAGCTTGGCTCTGCCTACGTATTGAGTTGTTTGCTCTTTTCGATCGCACTATCGTTCTCGGGATCTCTTCCGTTGCGCCCGAAAGGTCAGCCTCTTTTCAGAAAGCGATGAGGAACATATTGGCGGCATTTATGCTGATTGCTCTCTTTGCATCCGCTGCCCTTGCAAGATGAAAAGAACTGAGTATCGACGTGGGGGTGGACTATTCCAGTCACTACCTTTTCCGCGGGGTATCGCTCTTGGGCGGCAACGCGGTAGTCAATCGCCTGCGACCCTTACTGTTGGCAACTTTCACGTCTGCTACAATGGCGTTTCCGACGGTCTCCCTGCCACCTTCACCTCATCTGGGCGTACAGTCCCTTATCGCGAAAACGATTTCGGAGCGGAGTACTCCATCGTTCCGGCCGTTCCGGCCTAGGGAATGAGGCAGGCTTAGAGTTTCGGCCTCCGTGGGGCTTCGACTTTGACTACAATCGTGGGAACGGCATCACTTCCGATCCGACCCTCAAGGAGGCGATCGGCGACATGAACGATCTGCTCGTCGGCATCGAGATTCCGATCCAGATTAACGATCTGGCTCAGCGCTCATGCAATGGTGCAACGGTCAATTGTGCCTGGCGTGCTCGACGATCTGGGCGTAAGGGATGAGAGCGTCTTGATCGGAGGTGTGGGCCTTTCTGACAGTGCCTTCCGAGGTGTCGAGCCCGGTCGCCGCGTTTCCCTGGCTTTCTCTGGTTCTCCGGCAACGGCTCACCGTGGCCGAGAGCAATGAAACCGTGGGGCATTCGCTGGATCATAAGGTCACTCCGCTTGCTCGATTTACACACCGGTCTAGCATCATCATTTGCGTAGTCGCCAGCGTGTATGCTGTTGTGCTGATCTGGCTTTTGCGACCGGGTTCAGAGGTGAAGGAATGAGTCCGCGCACCGCTAGCATTCACTTGATCGTATGGATCCTCGGGCCGCCTCTCTGGTTCCTCATAGCGCGCTGTGCTTTTCGGAATAGCTGGCACGCCGATGTGTCAGCACGCCTCAAGGACAATCAGGAAGCAGCGGGGAAGCTATGGGCCGCCGTCTTGTTGGCAATGCTGTACTTTTTTCCTGGCGGGCCGTTCGCATCTGATGCGCAGGAGCCCCCCTCCTGTGACATGCCGGTGCGAGGTTCCGGTGCAGTGAATCTAAGGGTCGCACGAGCGAAGTCACGATGGCCAGGAAGCAGCAAGACAACGCGCCCGCACCCGCCGCGCAGCCCGCGTACAAGGTCAAGCGCGAGACGGACCGCCGGTGGGAGGCGCGCGCTCCGCGGGGCGTGCTGGTGTGCGTGACGGTCTACAAGCGCGGCGCGGTGGAGGTGGTGCGACGGCTGGCGGCGTAACTGAAAGACTCCGAGTGCAGCGGCCGCGGTGGAGTGATCCCGCGGCGGCACACTTCGTTCAACACGGGGGCGTGGAGAAGCGCGGGGCAGGCTTCTCCGCGCCTTTTTGCATGTGACTGCCGGACAGGGACTTGGGATGAGCGTCGATACACTGGCGGAGACGATTTCCGCGATGATGACGGATACGGCGGAGTGGCGCCTGCCGCTGGGCGCCAACGTGGTGGAGGGCGGGGTGGAGTTCCGCGTATGGGCGCCGGCCAGTGAGTGCGTGGACGTGATCGTCTACGGGCCGGACGTGGAGGCCGTGCACCCGCTGCGGGCAGAGGCGGACGGCTGGTTCCGTGGCACCGTGCAGGGGATCGGGGCCGGCGCGCGCTACAGGTACCGCCTGGAGGGCGCCGACGCCTTTCCCGACCCTGCCTCGCGCTCGCAGCCGGACGGCGTGCACGACCCGTCGGAGGTGGTGGATCCATCCACGTTCGCGTGGACGGACGACGGGTGGCGCGGCGTGCCGCTCGAGGACCTGTCCATCTACGAGCTGCACGTGGGCACGGCGACGGAATCCGGGGATTTCGACGGATTGATCGAGCGGCTGGACGACCTGGTGTCGCTGGGCGTCACGGCGGTGGAGCCGATGCCCATCGCGGAGTTTCCCGGCGCGCGCAACTGGGGATACGACGGCGTATACCTGTACGCGCCGGAGTCGTCGTACGGCGGGGCGGAGGCGTTCCGGCGCTTCGTGGATGCGGCGCACGGGCGCGGGCTGGCCGTGATCCTGGACGTGGTCTACAACCACCTGGGGCCGGAGGGCAACTACCTGCACGCGGTGACGGGCGGCCGCTACTTCACGGACCGCCACTGCACGCCCTGGGGGGATGCCATCGACTACGGCAATCCCGCCGTGCGCGAGTTTGCCATCCAGAACGCCATCCACTGGGCGCGCGAATACCACGTGGACGGCCTGCGGCTGGATGCCACGCACGCCATCCTGGACGACTCGCCGCGCCACGTGCTGACGGAGCTGCAGGAGCGCGTGCACGCCGCCCTCCCCGCGGACCGCCACTTCGTGCTGATCGCCGAGGACGAGCGCAACGACGAGCGCGTGGTGCTTTCCGCGGGGCACGGGCTGGACGGCGTGTGGGCGGACGACCTGCATCACCAGCTGCGGCGGCACGTCGCGGGCGACCACGAGGCGTACTACGCGGACTACACGGGCTCCATCCACGACATCGTCCGTACGTTGCGGCAGGGGTGGTTCTACGAGGGGCAGGAATCGATGAACCACGGCGTGGCGCGGGGAACGCCGGCGGACGCGCTGCCGCCCGCCGCGTTCGTGCACTGCATCCAGAACCACGACCAGGTGGGCAACCGCGCGCTGGGCGACCGGCTGACGGACAACGTGTCGCTCCCCGCGTACCGGGCGGCGAGCGCGCTGCTGCTGCTGTCGCCGTACACGCCGCTGCTGTGGATGGGGCAGGAGTGGGCGGCCACGGCTCCGTTCCAGTACTTCACGGACCATCCGCCGGAGCTGGGCAGGCTGGTGACGGAGGGGCGGCGCAGGGAGTTCGGCAAGTTCAGCGCGTTCGCCGACCCGGCCGTGCGCGAGCGCATCCCCGATCCGCAGGCGCCGGAGACGTTCTCCCGTTCGCGGCTGCGCTGGGACGAGCGCGAGACGCTGCCGCACGCCGGCATCCTGGCGCTGTACCGCGAGCTGCTGCGCCTGCGCCACGCGCATCCCGCGCTACGCCGCCGTGACCGGGATGGATTTGCCGTGGCCGCGCTGGGCGAGCACGGGCTGGCGTTGCGGCGCACGGGGGAGGAGGGGCGCGCGCTGCTGCTCGTGGTCTCCTTCCAGGGCCCGCTCACGGCGGACCTCGCGGAGAACGAAGAGACGCGCGCGGCGGATGGGGCTCGCTGGACGCTGCTGCTCTCGAGCGAGGAAGCGCGCTTCGGCGGCGAGGAGGACGGCGCGCTCGCGACGCTATCGCGCGACGGCAAGCTGGAGATGCACGGCGCTGGCGCGGTGCTGCTGGAGAGCGCGTAGGCCCCAATCTAAGCGGAAACACGGAGAATTGCGGAACACAAAAAAATTCTCACACAGGGGGAAAGGGGGAAAGGGGACAACGGAACTGCTTGGTTTCCCCCTTTCCCTCTTTCCCCCTGTGTGCGCCAATCTTTTTAGTTGTTTGCTGGAACTCTCGAAGCCGCCTCAAAGCTGGAAGTGGATCGCGTGTCCCCGCTCCAGGTAGTGGAGCTCGAAGGGCGGAACGGCGATGACCTCGGCCTGCAACTCCGCGAGCGCCCCGGACAGCCGGTCTAGATTTTCGGGGGATGCGAGAACGGCAAAATCAGCGTGCGGCTAAACTCCGCCGCGCCGTACAGAATGCAGGCCTGGCCGCCCATGAGCAGGGCCTCTACGCCGTTCTCCCGCATCGTAGAAAGGACTTTGGGAATCGGGCTCAGGCTCAAGCTGGCCTCCCAGCAGGCGGAAGGTGTTCCAGAGGCGCATGCTCTCCGTCCAGCGCTCCTGGGGACTCAGGCGATACCAATCCAGCACCTCGGGATCCACGCACCGCTCCATGGCCGGCGAACGGAGCAGGGGCGTCTCGGAAACGGGCTGTTCTTTCATCGACCTACCCTCCTCAATCGACGAGTTCCCCTTCAAGATACGTCCACCGTACCTGACGGAAAACCGGCACCCAATCTTCCCCTCCTTTTCTTCTCACGCAGAGCAGCACAGAAACCGAGCAGCAGAGGAACGGCTCAGTTCCTCGGTTCCTCTGTTCCTCTGTGTGAGATTTCTTTTGCAGTTCTCCGCGCCCTCCGCGTCTCCGCGTGAGCCATCTTTCTCCGTTTCTCCGCATGAGACAATCTTTGTACGGGCGAACATCTTACACGCATCCGATCGAACGGGACTGGATCATGCATAGGGGCGGGCCCCGCAACGGGGTGCATCTCATTCGTCACGGACCCAGACGGCAGAGCGATCGCATGGACCAGCAGCAGACCAAGACCCGGGGCGTCGCCGACATCGTCTTCCTGATCGACATCTCGGGAAGCATGGCGCCCGCCATCGACGCACTCAAGGCCAACATCGGCACCTTCGTGGAATCGCTCGGCAAGGGCGAGGGCAACAACGTGTCGCCCGTGCGCGACTGGCGCGCCAAGGCCGTGGGCTTTCGCGACTTCGACCACGATCCACAGGC
Organism: Longimicrobium sp.; assembly: GCA_035638875.1. GTDB lineage: Bacteria > Gemmatimonadota > Gemmatimonadetes > Longimicrobiales > Longimicrobiaceae > Longimicrobium. The sequence goes on along the minus strand of DASQZE010000026.1, from coordinate 393 downwards.
CTTCGTCGACAACCCGTTCGTCGGCGACGTAGAGGCCCTGCGCGGCCAGCTCGCGGGACTGACGGCCGAGGGCGGCGAGGACGAGCCGGAGTCGCTGCTGGACGCCCTGTTCATGGTCGCCAACATGGGGCAGACCGACAAGGGCGCGCAGAGCACCGATCCCGCCCGCTGGCGCTACCGCAGCGAGGCGGCGCGCGTGGTCGTCGTCTTCACGGACGCGTCGTTCAAGCCCACGATGAGCATCCCGGAAGCCGCGGGAGGCGGGGTGCAGGACGTGACCAACGCCATCATCAACAGCCGCATCATCCTGAGCCTGTTCGCGCCCGACATGCCGGGCTACGACGAGCTGAGCCAGATCGACAAGTCGGAGTGGGAGGCGATCTCCTACCCGGG
>DASQZE010000025.1:0-26505 GCA_035638875.1 Longimicrobium sp. | reverse complement strand
CCCGGTCCACGCCCTTTTCCAGGTTGCCGCGGACCGTGTTCAGGGCACGTTCCGTGGCGTCTTCCTGCGGATCGTGCAGGGCCACGTCGTACCCCGCCATGGCGCACACCTGCGCGATGCCGCTGCCCATCGTTCCCGCGCCCAGCACGGCGATCCGGGTGATGACGCCTTCCGTCACTGTGGCTCCTCCGCTGCGGTCCGGGATGGGGTGGGCGCCGCGGCGCCGGGGGCGTGCGGCCGCGCCGAAGCTACCGGTGCCCCCGCCGCGGGGCAACCGCCGGTTTCGGGAGGGGCCCCGGTCCGCGGACGGGCGGACCGGATGCACGCGCCCAGGAGCCGCGAAAAGACGCGTCCTCCCGTCCGGTTAAGGTGGTCGCTGTTGCTGAAAAGATCGTCCCGCGCGGCAAATCGCGGGTCCGCGTAGTAGTCCAGCCACATGGCGTTCGGGTGCTCCGCCACGATCCGCTCCAGGATGGCCCGAGTTTCCGCGAGCACGGCGGGGTCGTGCGTGGCGCGGTAGCTCTCGTGGTACGGCGGCGTGTACAGGACGAGCGCCACGTTCCGCGCGCGCAGGTCCCGCGCGAGTGCGTCCAGCGCCGCGGCCACGCGGGCGGGCGTCCGGGGCGCGCGCGCGGCGATCTCCTCCCCCAGCGCGCGGTGCGCGGCGCCCACCGCGGCGCCGTGGCGGCGCAGGGAATCCGGCGTCAGGGGCGGGGTCTCGGGGACGATCGTCCTCCCATCCGCCGTGAGCCGGATCCCCGCGCCCGGCCGGAGGAGGCGCCTGGCCACGCCCCGCCAGTGGTCGTCGCGGACCACGGGCGCCAGCATTCCCGTGAACCACAGGTCCAGGTCGCCGGGGATGGGGCCCTGCAGCGGGGTACGCACGTACAGGTGGCGCCGCCGTCCCCGCAGGTCCGTGCTGCCGGGCACCGCGTGGTCGTTCCACTGCACGCCGTACCAGGTGGCGAACAGCACGTACCGCAGCCGCGGGGCCCGCTCGGCGGCGTAGCGGGCCAGGTAGGCGGCTTCGAAGGCGTCCTGGCCGGCCGCGGAAAAGTGCATCCCCTGCACGCCCAGCTCCGGGAATTCCAGCACGCCCCCATGCGAGTTTCCCACCGCCACCGCTTCCACGATCGGCTTGCGCTCGCTGAACAGGGCGACGCGGGCCTGCAGGGCGGGCGCCACGGGGTCCACGGCCTCGCTGACCCCGTAGGCGGCGGCGAGGACCAGCACGCCGCCCCCCACGAAGCGCAGCGCGGCCGAAGCAGACCAGGTCATGTCAGAACTGGAAGTAGTAGAAGGGAACCAGGCCGAACTCACCGAACATGAGCACCGCGATTCCGATCGCGTACGCGGCCGACCAGCGCATCCAGCGCGGCTGCGCTGCGAACCGTTCCGGCCACTGGCGCGCGTGGCCCACGCCGTCCACCACCAGGAACAGGGTGAGCGCGGCGATCGCCACGGCCAATTGCCACGCCGGCAGGGGCAGGCCGCCGAACGAGACGAGCGTGGCGGGATGGCCGAAGAGCGTCCCGTACATCTCCACCGCACGCCCCATGGAGGGCGCGCGGAAAAAGATCAGCGTGAGCGACATCAGGTTGACGATGAACAGGCAGGCCAGGACGGTGCGCGCCTGGCCCAGGCGCTGCCCCGCGCCCGCGCGCACGCCGTCGGCCGCGCGCTGCGCCCGCTGCCACAGCCGGTCCCGCCTGCGCCGGGTCCCGTCGCCCACGATGATCAGCACGGCCGTGGACGCGCCCCAGGCGATGAACGTCCAGGCGGCACCGTGCCACAATCCGCTCGCGAGGAAGACGATCAGGATGTTGCGGGCCCACTTGGGCCTGCCGGGACGGCTCCACCCCAGCGGCCGGGCCAGGTAGTCGCGGAACCAGATCATCAGCGAGATGTGCCAGCGCCGGAAGACCTCCGACATGCTGGTCGCAAGGTACGCCCGGTCAAAGTTCAGCATCAGGCTGAAGCCCATGACCATGGCCGCCCCGCGCGCGATGTCGGTGTAGCCGGAGAAGTCCGCGTAGATCTGGAAGTAGAAGAAGTAGGCGGCCAGCAGCACCGCCCCCGCCGTCTGCGCGCCCTGCGGGGCGAACGACTCGTTCACGTAGGGCGCCAGGCGGTCGGCGATCACCACCTTTTGAAAGAAGCCCCACCCCATCAGCGTGAGCCCGGCCACCGCCCGCCCGCCGTGAAAGCGCTGCACCACGTAGAACTGCGGCAGCAGGCGCCCCGCGCGCTCGATGGGCCCGGCGACGAGCTGGGGAAAGAACGAGACGTAGAGGGCGAACCGGCCCAGGTGCCGCTCCGCCGGGATGTCGCCCCGGTACACGTCGATGGTGTACGCGAGCGACTGGAAGACGTAGAAGCTGATGCCGACCGGGAGCAGGGGATGAAAGACGGCCGAGTCCTCCAGCACGATGCCCAGGGGCGAGGCGATGGACGCGACGGTGTCGTGGACAAAGCCGGCGTATTTGAAGTAGCCGAGCATCCCCAGGTTCCCCAGGAGGCTCACCCCCAGCCACGCCTTGCGCCGGCCGGGCGTGGCGGCGTCCTCCATCCGAATGCCGGCCCACCAGTCCGCGCCGGTGGTGGCCATCAGCAGCAGCAGGTACTCGAACTTCCACCACCCGTAGAACAGGTAGCTCGCGGCCAGCAGCACCACCCACCGCCAGCGGTGCGGTGTGGCGAAGAACAGCAGGACGACGGTTGGAAAGAAGAGCGCGAACGCGAGCGAATTGAACAGCATCGGGTGACGGTGGGGCGGGGAACGGGTGCGACTGTACTTTGCGGGACGCCGTGTTGCGCGTCACGAGGGTTGATGCGTCCAGATCGATCTCGCGGCCGCCCCCGCACGGAGGGTCACGTAGTGTGGCGCAACCCGGCGGAGCCGGAACCAAACAGGACGACGGCGGATGGGGGCGTGTCCCTCCGCTGCGCTCCGGGCCGGGCTCGGCGCCGTAGGGCACGATACAACTGTGCCCAACGGCGCCGCGCCCCCTCCGCAACAGGGCACGATACTGCTGTGCCCTGCCGCTCCGGGTTCTCGGCCCTGCGGGCGCGCATCCCTCACGCGAAGTGATCCACGCGAATCTCGACCCGCTCCCAGTGCGACAGGCAAACGCCTGCATTTACTACCGCTTCAGCGGGTACCTCGAGCAAATCATGCGCGTCTTTCGCGAGAGTTCCCGGAGGGCCCCCGCTTCGTCGCACCGCCCACCCGCTCTCCTCCACCAGGGGATTATGAGTCCCCTGCTCCAGCGCGGACGCGGCGGACCCGTCTACTCGCCTCGAAAAACCGGCCGGCGCTTCTCGTTGAACGCGGAGATGCCTTCCTTCGCGTCCGCGGAGCGGAAGCAGCGCATCTGGCGCTCGCCTTCCGCGGCGAGCATGGCGTCCAGTTCGGAGGTCAGCGACGCGGCGAGCGTCTGCTTGGCGAGCCTCAGGGCCAGGGGCGGCTTGGCGGCGAGCTCCTTGGCCGTCTTCGCCACCTCGTCCTCGAACCAGTCTTCCGCGAACACGCGCTCGAACAGGCCCATGCGCTCCGCTTCGCGCGCCTCCACCATCCGCCCGCTCATCACCAGCTCCGCGGCGCGGCCGGGGCCGACGAGGCGGGGGAGGGAATACGTCGCGCCCCAGTCCGGGTGCAGGCCGATGCGGTTGAAGGTAATGCCGATGGATGCCCGCTCCGACGCGATGCGAAAGTCGCACGCCAGCGCCAGCGACGCGCCCGCGCCAGCCGCCGGGCCGTTCACCGCCGCGATCACCGGCTGCTCGACGGAGCGCAGCCGCCGCACCACGCGCATCCCGGCCTCCACGAGCGTGCCGAACGCCGCGTCGTCGCCGCGCTGCAGCAGGTCGCTCATCACCTCCACGTCCGCGCCCGTGCAGAATCCGCGGCCCGCGCCCGTGATCACGATCACCCGCACGGCGGCATCCGTGGCGGCGCGGTCCAGCGCGTCGTGCAGCCGGTCGCGCATGTCGCCGCTGAAGGCGTTCAGCCGGTCCGGGCGGTTGAGGGTGATCCAGGCGACGCCCTCCTCCACGCGCAGCAGGACGGTCTCGGTGGAGGCGGATGCGGGCACGCTCATCGTGGGGTACGCTCCACGATCATCGCGATCCCCTGGCCCACGCCGATGCACATGGACGCCAGCCCGTAGCGCACGCCCTGGCGGTGCATCTCGTGCACGAGCGTGGTGAGGATACGCGCGCCGGACGAGCCGAGCGGATGCCCCACGGCCACCGCGCCGCCGGAGACGTTCACGATCGCCGGGTCGATGCCCAGTTCCCGCACACACGCCACCGACTGCGCCGCGAACGCCTCGTTCAGCTCCACCAGGCCGATGTCGCCGACCTCCAGCCCGGCGAGCGCCAGCGCCTTGCGCGTGGCCGGCACGGGGCCGATCCCCATCCGCTGCGGCTCCACGCCCGCCACCGCGCTCGCGACGATGCGCGCCAGGGGCTTCACGCCCAGCCGCTCCGCCGCCGCGCCGGACGCGACCAGCAGCGCGGACGCGCCGTCGTTCAGCCCGGAGGCGTTGCCGGCCGTCACCGTGCCGCCCTGCTTGCGGAATGCCGGCTTCAATCCGCCGAGCGACTCCAGCGAAGTATCCGCGCGCGGGTGCTCGTCCGTGTCCACGATCGTTGGCGGGCCCTTGCGCTGCGGCACCTCCACGGGGACGATCTCGCCCGCGAAGTGCCCCTCGGCGATGGCCTTTGCCGCGCGCTGCTGGCTGTCGAACGCGAACCGGTCCTGGTCGTCGCGCGACACGCCGAACTCCTCGGCCACGATCTCCGCCGTCTCGCCCAGGCTGACGGTCCACTCCGGCGGCATCCTGGGATTCACGAAGCGCCATCCGAGCAGCGAATCCGCCATCTGCGGAACGCCGCGGGCGTAGCCCTCCTCCGGCTTGAGCGTCACCCAGGGCGCGCGCGTCATGCTCTCCACGCCGCCCGCGATGAACGTCTCGCCCTCGCCGGCGCGAATGGCGTGCATGGCGCTGCGCACCGCCTCCAGCCCCGATCCGCAGAGCCGGTTGACCGTCTGCCCGGCAACGGTGACGGGAAGGCCGGCGAGCAGGAGCGCCATCCGCCCCACGTTGCGGTTGTCCTCGCCCGCCTGGTTGGCGCACCCGAAGATCACGTCGTCCACGAGGGACGGGTCGATTCCCGTCCGCTCCACGATCGCGCGCACGACGGTCGCCGCCAGGTCGTCCGGCCGCACGGAGGCGAACGCCCCGCCGAACCGGCCCACGGGCGTGCGGACGGCGTCCAGGATGTATGCGTCAGTCATCGGAAGAAAGTGCGTGAGTGCGAAAGTGCGTCAGTGCGTGAGTGGGACCTTCCGCACTCACGCACTGACGCACTCACGCACTTCGGTTCATCCCAGATTCACCCACACGCTCTTGACCTGCGTGTACAGGTCCAGCGCATAGCGGCCCAGCTCGCGGCCGTACCCGGACTGCTTGTAGCCGCCGAAGGGGCTGGCCGTGTCCAGGTTGTGGTAGGTGTTGATCCACACCGTGCCCGCGCGCAGCTTGTGCGCCACGTGGTGGGCCTTGCGCACGTCCTGCGTCCATACGGCGGCCGCCAGCCCGTACTCCGTGTCGTTGCCGATCTTGATGGCCTCGTCCATGTCGGCGAACGTCTGCACGGCCAGCACGGGCCCGAAGATCTCCTCGCAGGCGATCGTCATGGGCGACGTCACCGAGCCGAAAACCGTGGGATTCAGGAAGTAGCCGCGCTTGCCGTCCACCTCCACACGGTCGCCGCCCATCAGCAGCTCCGCGCCCTCGGCCTTGCCCTTCTCGATGTACCCCATCACCCGGTCCAGCTGCTCCTCGCTCACCAGCGGCCCCAGGCGCGTCTTGGGGTTCAACGGGTCGCCGGGGACGTAGCCGGCCGCGCGCTTGAGCAGCTTCTCCACGAACTCGTCGCGGATCTTCTCGTGCACCAGCAGGCGCGAGCCGGCCGTGCACGCCTGGCCCGTGTTGTAGAAGATGGCCATGCTGGCGCCGCGCACCGCCGCGTCCACGTCCGCGTCTTCCAGCACGATGTTGGGGCTCTTGCCGCCCAGCTCCAGCGACACCTTCTTGAGCGTGTCCGCCGCCTGGCGCTGGATGAGCTTGCCGATGGCGGTGGAGCCCGTAAAGGCGATCTTGTCCACGTCCGGGTGGTTCACCAGCGCCCCGCCGGCAGATTCGCCGAAGCCCGGCAGCACGTTCAGCACGCCGGCCGGCAGCCCCGCGTCCGACGCCGCGCGGGCCAGCTCCAGCGCCGTGAGCGGCGTTTGCTCGGCCGGCTTGAGGATCATGGTGTTTCCGCAGGCGATGGCGGGCGCCACCTTCCACGCGGCCATCTGCAGCGGGTAGTTCCAGGGGATGATGGCCCCGCACACGCCCACCGGCTCGCGGCGCGTGTAGTTCAGGTACGGCCCGGGCACGGGGATCACGTCGCCGGCGATCTTGTCCGCCCACCCCGCGTAGTAGCGAAAGCAGTCGATCGACTCCTTGATGTCGATCGCCCGTGCCTCACGGACGGGCTTGCCGTTGTCCATCGTCTCCAGCCGGGCGAGCTCGTCGGCGCGCTCCTCCAGCTTGTCGGCGATGGCGTACAGCAGCTTGCCGCGCTTGCGGGCGTCCATGTTCTGCCACGCGTCGCTTTCGAACGCCGTGCGGGCGGCCTTTACGGCGCGGTCCACGTCGTCCTTGGACGCCTCGGCCACCGTGGTGAGCGGCTCGGCCGTGGCCGGGTTGATGGTCTCGAACGTCTTTCCGGAGGCGGCGTCCTGCCACTCGCCCCCGATGAACAGCCGTCCCGGCTGGATGTCCAGCGTCGCCGTATCCGTCATCGCTCGGTATGTCTGAAAGTGCAGATGGAACTGCGCTGAATTCGTGATGTCCAGGAACCGCGACAGCAACTGCATGTTTCGGGCGTGTCCCTCCGCTGCGCTCCGGGCCGGGCTGCGCGCGCCGTAGGGCACGATACAACTGTGCCCAACGGCGCCGAGCCACCTGCGCGAAACGGCACGGTACTGCTGTGCCCTTTCGCTCCGGCGTCTCGGCCCTGCGGGCGCGCATCCCTCACGCGAACGGCGCCCCACCCCCCGGCCATTGCTCGCGCAACTGCCGCGCGGAGGGCGGAGAACTGCAACGGCCACGGCAAACTGCAACGGCACCAGCGGATGCCGCGCCCGTGATGCAGGCTCTCGTCGCGGGCGGAGAGCCCCCTCCCCCGCTTCGCGGGCAGGAGGGGGAGAAACTTCGCGTGGAACGCGGCGTGCCGTCGCGCGTGCGCGGCATTACCACGCTCCGCCCGGCGCGTTCCCCCGCGCCCGGTAGAACAGGGTGGTGCAGGCTGTAACCTGTAACCTGTCCCCTGTAACCTGTCCCCTGTAACCCGCCCCCCGCAGTTGCCCGCTCGAACCGTCCCCCAAACGAAAGGAGGGCGCCGGCCGAGGCCCACGCCCTCCCGTCGAATCCGTCGTGCTTACTTGCCGGTGAAGTGCGCGGTGCGCTTCTCCACGTAGGCGTTCAGGCCTTCCTTGGCGTCCGAGGAGTTGAACAGCAGCGCCTGCAGCTCACGCTCCAGGGCCAGGCCCTGCTCCAGGGGCAGCTCCGCGCCGCTCTGGCAGCTGCGCTTGATGTTGCCCACGGCGAACGTGGCCTTGTTGGGACGCGTGAACTGGCGCGCGTACTCCATCACCGAGGCCAGGAACGTGGTCTTGTCCTCGGCATCGATCACGCGGTTCACGATGCCCATGGCCGCGGCCTCGTCGAAGTCGATGTTGTTGCCCTGCACCATGAGCTCGATGGCCTTGCTGGCGCCCACCAGCTTGGTCAGGCGCTGCGTGCCGCCCGTGCCCGGCAGCACGCCCAGCGCCACCTCGGGCAGGCCGATCTTGCCGGCGCCGCGCCGCGCGATGCGCAGGTCCGCCGCCATGGCGATCTCCAGCCCGCCGCCCACCGTGTGGCCGTTGAGCGCCGCGATCACCAGCTTGGGCGTGTGCTCCAGCTTGACCAGCGTCTCGTTGGCATGCAGGCAGAAGTAGTACTTCCAGGTCGGATCGGCCTTCTGCAGCATGTTGATGTTGGCGCCGGCGCAAAAGAACTTCTCGCCCTGGCCCGTGATCACGATCACGTCCACCGAGGGGTCGAACCGCGCGCGCAGGATGCAGTCGTCGATCTGACGCATCATCTCGTGCGTGTACGTGTTCGCCGGCGGGTCGTCCAGCGTGAAGATCGCCACGCCGTCCTGCACCTCGTAGTGCACCAGCGTCTTGGTCTCGGTCGGGACTTCAGCGGTCGCGGTTGCCATCAGTCAGTTCGGTCCAGGGTAAGAAAGTGCGCGGGCCGGCGGCGGACTACTCGTCCGTGCCGCCCGAGCGCCAGATGGAAGGGCGGGGCTCGCCGGGCGCGGTGTCGCCCGCACCGGCGGGCACGCTCGTGCCCGCCGGCAGAAAGCCCTCGGCAAAGATCCGGTACATGTCGTCCACGATCTTGTCCAGCGCGGCGTCGCGGTCCGGCCGGTGCCAATTGTACAGCCAGTTCATCATCCCGAACATGGCGAACGTCGCCACGCGCGGGTCGATGTCGCCTTCGGGCCGCAGCTCGCGGAGGATCTCCATGGCGATCTCGGTGAGCCGCCGCTTCTTGGCGTTCACCCGCCGCTGATAGTCGCCCGTGAGCGCCTCGGCCTCGTGCGACAGCACCTTCATCTCGAACTTGTTCGCGATGAAGTAGCGAAGGTGGTTCTCCATCAGGATGCGCAGCCGGCGGTGCGGCTCCGTCACCCCGTCCAGCAGCCGTTCCAGGTTGGCCACCAGCGTGCCGAATGCGTGGTCCTGGATCAGGAAGAGCAGCTCTTCCTTGCTGTTGAAGTAATAGTACAGCCCCGACAGGCTTACGCCGGTGGCACGGGCGATGTCGCGGATGCTGGCCTGGTGGTAGCCCTTCTCCGCGAAGATCTGCGCGGCGGTGCGGAGAATGCTTTCCAGCTTCTCGTCGTACGCGCTTCTCTCGTCCGTCATCAAAAGACCGTCTTGCTCGCGGAATGGTGGTTCGAACGTCCGTCAACCTATCCCGCGCCGAAACGGGGTGTCAAGCACGCGCGGACGCGCCGGGACGGATGCGGCGAGGCGGAAAACGATGGAACGGCGCCAGAAAAGGGAAAACGACGGGGCTGCACCCGGACGGCTGCTCCGGACGTGTGCTCCGATGGGGAAGGGCCTCGGTCCGCCGGTCCCCGCCGCGGGCCCTCACCCCCCGGTCCCCTCTCCCGTACGCGACCTGTCGGCACCCTCGAGTGCCTGCCCTGTACGGGGAGGGGGAGAAGGCCGTGCGCGTGCTCGACCCTGACGGGGCGGAGATTGCTCCCCTCCTTTCTCCGCATTCCTCCGCGCGTGTGTGCGCATAGGTGTGGATTGGCGAGGGGCGCTTGACCGGGTGGCGCGTCGTACCTAGGATTCGACCTGGTGCCGCTTTCCGCCCGACCGCGCGAACACGCTCCCAAATGCTCCGCAGGCCCCTGACCCACGCGCGGCTGATCGCCGCGCTCGCAACCGTGCCGGTCGTCGCCGCGTGCGAAGACGCGGGCACCGCCCCCACCTCGTACGTGCAGGTGGTGGGCGGCAGCGCGTGGGTGGCCGTGGCCGAGCCGCCGGGCATGGCCCGCGCCGACACCTGGCTTCCCTGGCTCGCGCCCGGCGGCCCCGCCGCCGCGCAGGTGCGCCAGCTTCGCGATGCCGCCGGCCGCGCGCGCACCGCCGGGCGCATCGAGCAGTCGCTGGCGCTGGAGGACGACGCCCTGCGCCTGGCCGCCGGCTCGCTGGCCCGCTCGCCCGAGGCCATGCGCGGCGTGCTCGCGCCCCTGGCCGCGCTGGACGCGTGGACGGACCGCGCCCGCACGCGGCTGGAGACGGGGCGCTACCCGGAGCTGGATGCCGCCGCCGCCGGCGTATCCGCGGAAGCCGCCGCCGCCCGCCGCGCGCTCGCCGCGGGCGACACCATGACGGCCGTCACCCACCTGGCGAACGGCACGCTGCTGGCGCGGCGGCACTCCACGCTGGGCGTGGGGCTGCGGCTGCTCGCGGCGGTGGAGGCGCGCATCGGACCGGAGCAGCGGGACGAGAGCGCGGACCTGCGCCGTGCGCGGCACCTGCTGGCCGGCGCACGCGAGGCCCTGTCCACGGGCGATTCCATGCGCGCCATGCGCCGCGCCCTGTACGCCCTGCAGCTGCTGGAGGCGCAGGGGCTGCGGTTGCCGACGCCGTTCTGAACAGCCGTTTTGAACGATTGATTCCGGCACGCTCCTGCATTACATTCCCACACTCGCCCGGATGGCGAAATTGGTAGACGCAGCAGACTCAAAATCTGCCTTCCGCAAGGAATTGTCGGTTCGAGTCCGACTCCGGGCATGACGAAGCGCCGCAAGGATCTCCTTGCGGCGCTTCGTGCATCCGTATCCTTCCATCCCGTTCCCGACCGGAGAAACCCATCACGCGCAAGACGCGGAGGGAAACGGAGAGGACGCGGAGGAGGCTCATCCCGTTCTCCGCGTCCACTCTTTTATCCTCCGCGCCCTCCGCGTGACACGGCTTTCCCCGCCCGCGCCGGGTGCACGGAAATCCGCCGAGACTCCGGCCGTTCAGTCGTCTGCGGTGCCCGCCGGCTGGCGCGGCTCCGCGACGGGCGCCACGAGCACCTTGTCGATGCGGTTGCCGTCCATGTCCACCACCTCTACCCGGTAGCCGTTCGCGTCAAAGTGCTCGCCCGGGCGCGGCACGTGGCCCAGCGTGGTGAACACCCATCCGCCCAGCGTGCGGTATTCGCGCAGCTCGTCGCGGCGGTCCTCCAGGTCCAGCAGCTCGCGGAACTCCTCCATGGAAAGCGAGCCGTCGATCAGCAGCGAGCCGTCGTCGCGGCGGACCACCGGGGGCGGGGCGGCCGCGTGGCTCCCCTGGCTCATCTCGCCCGCGATCTCCTGCAGGATGTCGTTCAGCGTCACGATCCCCTCCGTGCCGCCGTACTCGTTCACCACCAGCGCCAGGTGCGTCCCCGTCTCGCGGAACTGCTCCAGCACGTGCAGCGCCCGCGTGCTCTCGGGGATGAACAGGGGCTGGCGCAGCAGGCCGCGCAGGTCCTCCACGTGCTCGCCGCGCAGCTCGGCCGCCCACAGGTCCTTCACGTCCACCATCCCCAGCACGTCGTCCAGCGCGCCCTCGCACACCACGTAGCGCGAGTAGCGGTGCTGCACCATGGCTTGCCGGTGCTCCGCCACCGACGCGTCCACGTCCAGCCAGACGATGCGGTGGCGCGGCGTCATGAGCGAAACCACGCGCTGGTCGCCCAGCCAGAACACCCGCTCCACCAGGTCCTGCTCCTCTTCCTCGAACACCCCCGCCTGCGTGCCCTGCTCCAGCAGCACGGCGATCTCCGCCTCCGTCACGGGCGATTCTTCCGGCTTGCGGATGCGCAGCATGCGCAGCACCAGCTGCGTGGACGTCGTCAGCAGCCACACCAGCGGCCGGCCCACCCGCGACACCACGTCCATGGGCCCCGCCACCATGGCCGCGATGCGCTCCGGGTGGTTCAGCCCGATCTGCTTGGGCACCAGCTCGCCGACGATGAGCGACACGTAGGTGATGCCCAGCACCACGATCCCCAGCGAGAGCGGCTTGGCGTACTCGGCGATGCTGGGGTAGCGGGATAGCTGTTCCGCCAGCGGCTCCGCGATGGCCGCGCCGCCGAACGCGCCGGCCAGCGTGCCCACGAGCGTGATGCCCACCTGCACGGTGGCCAGGAACCGCTCCGGCGACTCGGCCAGCTGCAGGGCGCGGCGGGCGTTGTGGTCGCCGGCCTCCGCGCGCTGCTGCAGCCGCGTCTTGCGAGACGACACGACGGCGATCTCGCTCATGGCGAACACCCCGTTCGCCACCAGCAGCAGAAAAACCACCAGGACTTCCGCGCCGATCCCCATCCCATCCTCTGATTCGGGTTTTGTCCAGGACTGCAACGACGTTTGAACTGCTGGATTTGGGCGTGCCCCTCCGCTGCGCTCCGGGTCGGGCTGCGCGCGCCGTAGGCAACGATACAACTGTTGCCAACGGCGCCGAGCCCCCTCCGCAGACGGCACGATACTGCTGTGCCGCCTGCTCCGGGGTCTCGACCCTGCGGGCGCGCATCCCTCACGCAACGGCGCCGGTCCGCCGGGTTTGGGCGGGGCCCTCACCCCCCGGCCCCCTCTCCCGTACACGGCTTGTCGGCACCCTCGGGTGCCTGCCCCGTACGGGAGAGGGGGAGAAGGCCGCGTCGAGGAACTCCGCTCCGCGACGGCACTCCACCTCCCCAACCCCCTCCCCCGAAGTTGGGGGAGGGGTCGCCCGCCGTCGCGAGGAACGAGCGAAAGGCCGGGCGGGGGAGAGGGCTCCCGCGTCCGCACCGCGGCGCGCACTTCCTCCCGTCCGAACCCCCGCCTCCGGCCGCATGCCGGCTTTCCTGCAAGCTACGCGCTTGGCGCTGCGTCCGCACCTGCGTGGCCGGCATCGTGGTGCGCCGCTGGCCGACGGCGCGGAACCCGCGTTAGATTCCGTTCCGTGAGCGAATCGCACCGCAGGTCCCGGCTGAATGTTCTCCTGGCGCTGCTGCTCGTGGCGCTGGTGGCCGGGGCCGTGCCCGTCCGTCCCCCGTCCGCACGGGGCGAAAAGTCGTCCGGCACCTCTGCCTGGCGTGCGGCTTCCGCGCGCCCGCTGGCGCCGCGGCCGGACCTGGACCTGCGTGGCTTTCCCCCGCTTCCGGCCTCCACGCCGGAGCTCTTGCCCGTCGTCACGCTCGTCCGCACTGACGCGCCCCGTCCGGCACGCATCGCGGTCCCGGTGCCGCCGGCGCAGCGCTCGCCGCTTCCCCGCGCCCCGCCCCTCCGCATAGCCGTCGCCTGAACTGGCCGTCCGCCTGACCGGACGGGCGCCGTCCGCACCGCGCGGGCGGCGTGAGGACGCTATGCACACTCGGAAAGATGAACAACGTCAAGGTCTTCGGGCTGATGGCGCTGCTCACCGGCCTGTTCGCGGCCGTGGGCGGCGCCATCGGCGGAAGCAGCGGGATCGTCATCGCCCTGCTGCTGGCCGGGGGGATGAACCTGTTCGCGTACTGGAACTCCGCGAAGATAGTACTGCGGATGTACGGGGCAGAAACCGTATCCCCCGAAAGCGCGCCGGCGCTGTACGAAATGGTGGACCGCCTGCGCCAGCGCGCCGGGCTCCCCATGCCCACCGTGGCCGTGGCGCCGCACGCACAGCCCAACGCGTTCGCGACGGGGCGCAATCCGGAGAACGCCGTCGTGTGCGTGACGGACGGGCTCATGCAGCTGGTGACGCGCGAGGAATTGGAGGGCGTGATCGCGCACGAGCTGGCGCACATCAAGAACCGCGACATGCTCCTGCAGACGTTCACCGCCACGTTGGCCGGCGCCGTGAGCTCGCTGGGGCAGATGGCCCTGTGGAGCAGCCTGTTCGGCGGGGACGACGAGGAGGGCGGGGGCAACGCGCTGGTGATGGCCCTCGTCGCGCCGCTGGCCGCCGGGCTCGTGCAGATGGCCATCAGCCGCCAGCGCGAGTTCAAGGCCGACGCCGTGGGCGCCGAGATCTGCGGCCGCCCGCTGGCCCTGGCGGGCGCGCTGCGCAAGCTGGACGACTACGCGCACCGCATTCCCATGCAGGTGTCACCGGCCGTGGCACCCCTCGCCCAGGTCAATCCGCTGGCCGCCGTGGGCGGGGGAATGGCGCGGATGTTCAGCACGCATCCGCCCACGGAAGACCGCGTGCAGCGCCTGGAGCAGCTGGCCCGCGCGGCCTGAACCAATCCGCCGCGAACCGCCGCCCGCGTGATTGCGCGGGCGGCGCTCCGGCCATTCACCTTCTCATCGCCGGATCATCACCATGGAGCTGTTCACCGATCCCCAGGTGTGGGTCGCGTTCCTCACCCTGCTGGCGCTGGAGCTGGTGCTGGGGGTGGACAACGTCGTCTTCATCTCCATCCTGGCCGGCAAGCTGCCGCCCGAGCAGCGCAAGCGCGCCCGGCAGGTGGGGCTGGCGCTGGCGCTCGTCACGCGCATCCTGCTGCTCTTTTCCCTGGCGTGGATCATCCGCCTGACGGCCCCGCTGTTCGAGGTCATGGGCCACGCGTTCAGCGGCCGCGACCTCATCCTGCTGCTCGGCGGCCTGTTCCTGATGGGCAAGGCCACCCACGAGATGCACGTGCGGCTGGAAGGCGACGAGGGGCATGCGTCCGACAAGGTGCCGCCCTCGTTCAACGGGGTGATCATCCAGATCCTGCTGCTGGACGTGGTGTTCTCGCTGGACAGCGTGATCACGGCCGTGGGGATGGTGGAGCAGATCGAGGTGATGGTCGCGGCCGTCGTCATCGCCGTCGCGGTGATGCTCGTCTCCGCCGGCGCCATCAGCGACTTCGTGGAGCGGCATCCCACGGTAAAGATGCTGGCGCTGTCGTTCCTGCTGCTGATAGGCGTGACGCTGGTGGCGGACGGGCTGGGGCACCACATCCCCAAGGGCTACATCTACTTCTCCATGGGCTTCTCCGTGTTCGTGGAGGTGCTCAACCTCCGCGCCAAGGGCAAGAGCAAGCCCGTGCACCTGCGCGAGCCCTACACCGACGAGCCGTCCGGGCCGACGCCTGCGTGAGTGCGTGAGGCCGGGCGGATCCACGGATCCGCCCGGCCTCGTGTACGTGCGCCCTGGCGTGAAACAATGCAGGTGTCTGCCGCGTGCGGGCTAACTCCGCCACCGCGTGCACCCCTCTTCGAGGCCCCGAGCGCCTCTCGCAGGCGACGGACGGCGGCAGCGCTCCTTTTCATCCCGCGTCAGGCCGTTTTTCTGCGCCGCGTGGGAGCGGCGGTCTCCGGCTGCAGCTCTTCCGCGGCGTCCAGCAGACCGAACGCGCGGCGGCGCTCCGGGCTCCAGGTGGCGGCACGCGCCTCCACGAGGGCGCGTGCATTCGCCATGACGGATTCGTCCGGCTCCGCCAGCAGGCGATCGGCGGTGACCCCCAGCGCGAACGCGATGCGCGAGATGGTGAGCAGGGTGGGGTTGGACTCGTCGCGTTCGATGTCGGCGACGCGGGGCTGCTTCATCTGCGCGGCCTCGGCCAGCTGCTTCTGCGTCATCCCCTTGGTCTCGCGCAGGCTCCAGACGTTGAGCGCGAGATTGCAGAGCGGCCGGCTGATCGCGTGCAGTGCGGCGTACTCCGGGTCCTGGAGGTTCTCGGCCATGTACTGGTCCCACGTCTTGTCACCCTTCATCGTTCACTTCCTCCTTGCGTCGTTGCTCCATCCACTCGCCGCGCCGCTTGATTGCACGATCGATCTCCGCCTCCATTCGCTGCTGCTTCAGCATGTCGGACGTTAGCGCGCAGGTGGTGAGCACCACCAGGCGCGGCGAGAGTCCGGGCATCACGAAGAAGAGCAGCCGGAACGCCGCCCCGCGACCGAGCACGCGCAGCTCGTAGATGCCGTCGCGCAGGGGCTTGATCGTCTGGTCCCCCATCGCGGCGGACCAGCCCTTCCGCGTGAACGTCGCCACCTTGCTGTCGATCCGGTCGCGGTGAAGCCTTGGCAGCGCCCGGACCTCTGCCGTGAACCACGACGACGCCACAACCTCCAGCGAATCGTTCATCGACATCTTCATCTTATACGGTTAATCGTATCGCGTCAAGGGCAAAGGTGAACTGAGCGAACAACGATACGCGTACGAGCGGGCAGGGCGCTACGGGACAGAATGTGACAGATGGCGAACACGTGTGAGCCAAAGGTGGCGCGGTGGGAGCGCGCGAAGGGGATGTCGCGGCGAAGCGGGCGGGGGAGCGGGAAGGCGGCGAGGGTTGTCGGACGAGGGGAGTTCTTGTAAGTTGTTGGGCTGTGCATCTCCCGCTCGGCCGGGGTCTCCGGCCTGGGCGGCGTTTCGGCTTATCCGAACGGCGGCATACGAGTGTTCGATCAGCTAAGCGACAAGCTCGAAGGCGTACTCAGCGGCCTGCGCCAGCGCGGGGTCCTGACCGAGCCCATGATCCGCGAGGGGCTTCGCGAGATTCGCCGCGTGCTCCTGGAGGCGGACGTCAACTTCCAGGTCACGCGCGATTTCATGAAGCGCGTGGAAGAAAAGGCGATGGGCGAGCGCGTGCTCAAGGCGGTCTCCCCGGGCCAGCAGCTCGTGAAGATCGTGCACGAGGAGCTCACGTCCATGCTGGGCGAGCGCAAGGCGCCGCTGGCGCTGGCGGCCATCCCGCCCACCGTCATCATGATGGTGGGGCTGCAGGGCTCCGGTAAGACGACCACCGCCGGCAAGATCGCGCGCAAGATGAAGCGCGAGATGCGGCAGACCCGCATGGTTGCCTGCGACGTGTACCGCCCCGCGGCCGTGGAGCAGCTGCAGACGCTGGGCGAGCAGGTGGGCGTTCCCGTCTACGCCGAGCCGGGGAGCCAGGACGTCGTCGGCATCGCGCGCCGCGCGCTGGAGCTGGCCCGCAGCGAGCGCGACCGCGTGGTGATCTTCGACACCGCCGGCCGGCTGCAGATCGACGAGGACCTCATGGACGAGCTCAAGCGCCTCAAGGAGGTGCTCAAGCCCGACGAGATCCTGTTCGTGGCGGACGGCATGATCGGCCAGGAGTCGGTGAACGTGGCCAAGGGCTTCGACGAGGCCCTGGACATCTCGGGCGTGGTGCTTACCAAGATGGACGGCGACGCCCGCGGCGGCGCGGCCCTCAGCATCTACGGCGTCACCGGCAAGCCCATCAAGTTCCTGGGCGTGGGCGAAAAGCTGGACGGGCTTGAGGAGTTCGCGCCCGACCGCATGGCCGGCCGCATCCTTCAGCAGGGCGACGTGGTCGCGCTGGTGGAAAAGGCGCAGCGCTCGTTCGACGCAGACGAGGCGGCCAAGCTCGAAAAGAAGATGATGGGCGCCGGCCGGTTCGACCTGGAGGACTTCCTCATGGCGCTCCGGCAGTTCCAGAACCTGGGCCCGCTGGAGAACCTGCTGAAGCTGCTCCCCGGCGTGAACAACAAGATGTTGAAGAACGTCAAGGTGGATCCGCAGCGGATGAAGCACATCGAGGCGATCATCCTCTCCATGACCAGGCAGGAGCGGAAGCGCCCCGAGATGCTCAACGGCCCGCGCCGCGTGCGCATCTCCCGCGGCAGCGGCCGCCCCGTGAGCGAGATCAACCGTCTCCTGGAGCAGTTCAAGGAGATGCAGAAGTTCATGAAGCAGATGAAGTCGCTGCAGGGCATGATGCCCAAGGGCGGCGGCGGTGGATTCCCGAAGCTGCCGTTCGGAGGCGGCATGCCGAGGGCCTAGGGAATAGGGAACAGGGAATAGGGAATAGCCTGCAACGGCACGTGCAGTTGATCGCTATTCCCTATTCCCTACTACCTATTCCCTGCTTTTGATCGTCCGGGCCCGGCAGCGCGCCGGCAGCCCTGGACGCAACCCGATCAACCCGAGGAACCAACGATGGCACTGAAGATCCGTCTTCGCCGTATGGGCCGTAAGAAGGCCCCGCATTACCGTATCGTCGTCGCCGAGAGCAGCATGCCGCGCGACGGCCGCTTCGTGGCCAAGGTGGGCCACTACAACCCCACGACGACGCCCGCCACCCTCGTGGTCGACCGGGACAAGGCCCTCGCGTGGATGGCCAAGGGCGCCATGCCCACCGACACCGTGCAGTCGCTGCTCAAGAAGGCCGGCGTGTTCGGCCCCGCGCCCTCCGTGGTGGAGCAGGCCGCCGAGGCCGTGACCGGCACCGCCAAGAAGGCCGCCAAGGCCGTTTCCGGTGCCGCGTCGGGTGCCGCCGCCGCCGTGGCCGGCGCCGCCTCGGCCGTCACGGGTGCCGTCGCGTCCGCTGCCTCCGCCGTTGCGGATGCCGCTCGTGACTCGGGCGCCGCGGGTGCTGTCGCCTCTGCCGCCGGTGCCGTTGCCTCCGCGGCGTCCGCCGTGGCCGACGCCGCCAAGGACGTGGTGGAGAACGTGACCGAGCGCGTCTCGGGCGGGTCCGACGAGGCCCCCGCCGCCGAGGAGACTGCCGCCGAGGCTGAGGCCCCCGCCGCCGAGGAGACCGCTGCCGAGGCCCCCGCCGCGGACGAGACCGTGGCCGTGGAGGCCGAGGCCACCGAGCCGGCCGCCGAGGCTACCGCCCCGGCGGGCGCCGAGGATGCGCCGGCCGCCGACACGCCGGTGGCCACGGACGCCGAGGCCACCGAGCCCGCGGCGGACGAGCCGCAGGCCTGATCCGTCCTCCCGGAACGGGCTGACGGATGGCTGAAGGCGAAGCCGAGTACCTGATCGTCGGGACGGTGCAGAAGCCGCACGGCATCAAGGGCGAGCTGTTCATCCGCCTGGAGACGGACCGCCCCGACGCGGTGTACGCGCCGGGGCGGGTCCTGGTGCTGGGAGATGCGAAGGGACGCCGCTCCGACGACGTCCTGACCATCGAACGGGCCCGGGGCTTCAAGGGCGGGATGCTGGTGAAGGTGGCCGAGCACGCCGGCCGCTCGCCGGAGATCGAGGCGCTGCGGGGACGCACGCTCCTCATCCTCCGCAGCGAGGCCGCCGTCCCCGCGGACGACGAGGTGTTCTACCACGACCTGCTGGGGATGAAGGTCGTCACGGCGGCGGAGGGGGAGATCGGCATCGTCGCCGAGGTCTACGACGCGCCGTCCGGGCCCCTGCTTAGCGTGACGCGCGCGGCGGGCAAGGAGCTGCTCATCCCGTTCGTCCGCGAGACCATCCGCCGGCTGGACGCGGCGGAGAAGGTGCTGGAGCTGGAGGTGCCGCCGGGGCTGCTGGACCTGTGACGATGCGCATCAACGTCGTCACGCTGTTCCCCGACTTCTTTCGGGGGCCGCTGGGGCTGAGCATTCCGGCGCGCGCGGCGGCGGCTGGACTGGTGCGGTACGAGCTGGTGCAGCTGCGCGACTTTACCCACGACCGCCACCAGACGGTGGACGACCTGCCCTACGGCGGCGGCGCGGGAATGGTGATGAAGCCGGACCCGTTCTGGGAGGCGGTGGCGTCGCTGGCGCCGGCGGGGGAGGAGAAGCCCGACGGGCCCATCCTGCTGATGTCGGCGCGGGGACGCCGCTTTACGCACGGGGACGCGGTTCGCCTGAGCCTGCAGGGGGAGGTCACCTTTCTCTGCGGGCACTACAAGGACGTGGACCACCGCGTGGCCGAGCACCTGGCCACGGAAGAGCTTTCGCTGGGCGACTTCGTCCTTTCCGGGGGCGAGATCCCCGCCCTGGCGATGCTCGACGCGGTGGTTCGCCTGCTGCCGGGCGCCATCTCGGACCACGAGTCGGCGTCCACGGACAGCCACTACGACGGGGTGCTGAGCGCGCCGTCATACACCCGGCCCGCGGAGTATCGCGGGCACAGGGTCCCCGAGATCCTTCTCTCGGGCGACCATGCCAGGATCGCCGCGTGGCGGCGCGAACAGGCCGAGCGCCTGACGCGCGAACGGCGCCCGGAGCTCCTGGAGCATCCGGATCACGAGTAGACGTCGGCGCGCGTATGCCGCCCTTGGGGCTGCCGGCCCGACCTCTCCACTACGTAGACTTTGAAAAGGACAGGGCAATGCATCCGTTCATGGAGACCCAGAAGGAATATCTGCGGAGCGACATCCCGCAGTTTCGTCCCGGCGATACGCTGCGCGTGAACGTGCGCGTGCGCGAGGGCGAGAAGGAGCGCATCCAGGCGTTCGAGGGTGTGTGCATCGCGCGCAAGCACGGCGGCATCCACGAGACGTTCAAGGTCCGCAAGCTGTCCGGCGGCGTGGGCGTGGAGCGCACGTTCCCGCTGCATTCGCCCATGATCGGCAGCGTGGAGCTGGTTCGCTACGGCCGCGTGCGCCGCGCCAAGCTGTACTACCTGCGCGCCCTGCGCGGCAAGGCGGCCCGCATCAAGGAGCGCCGCGTCGTCCGGTAGCCTTTCGAGGCTTTCCGGCCAGGCAGCGGCAATTGGGGCCCGTCCACGTGGACGGGCCCCGATTCTTGTATCTGCCGGGTCCCGGGCCGCGTGCACGCGCCGGGTGCCCGCGGGACGTTTCACGCAGAGGGCGCAGAGGAAAACAGAGAGAACGCAGAGAAAGATCGAGGTTCTCTGCGTCCTCTCGTTTTTGTTCTGCGGACGCCGCGTTCAGGCTTTTTTGCTGGATGCGGATGCCACCGCCTCGTCGTCGTCGCGGAGGGGGAGCCAGAGGGTGAAGGTGGCGCCCTCGCCGGCCGCGCCGCTCACATCCAGTGCGCCCCCCAGCAGGCGCGCCACGCGGCGGCTGATGGCCAGCCCCAGGCCGTGGCCCTGGATGCCCGTGCCGTCGTGCAGGCGGCTGAACTCGTCGAAGACGGCCTCGCGCTTCTCCACCGGGATCCCCGGCCCCGTGTCCGTCACGCGCACCACGGCCCAGTCGCCGGGGTGGTCCGGATCGGCATCCACCCGCTCGGCGCGCACGGTGATGTGGCCGGGCGCGGGCGTGTACTTGATGGCGTTGGAAAGCAGGTTGCCCAGCACCTGCCGCACCCGGCCAGGATCCGAGTAGACGCGCACGGGGCCCGTCATCGCGCACTCGATGGTGTGGCCGGCGGAGGCGGCGGCGGGGCGGTGGTCCTCGCCCGTCTCCGACGCCACGCGCGACAGGTCCACGGGCACGCGCTCCACGCTCAGCCCGCCGCTGTCGGCGCGCGCCAGGTCCAGCAGGTCGCCCAGGATGGCCAGCGCGCCGTCGATGGAGCGGCGCACGCCCTTCACGTAGCGCACCTGGTCCGCGTTCAGCGGGCCCTTGAGCTCCAGCTCCAGCAGCTCGGCGTAGCCGCGGGCGGCGCCCAGCGGGTTCTTTACGTCGTGGCTCACGCCGCGCAGCAGCCGGGTGCGCGCCTCCGTCATCCGCGCGGCCTCCTCCAGCGCGCGCTCGGCTTCGTGGCCGCGCCGCGTGGCCTCGGACGCCAGCGCCCGCACCCGGGCCGTCAGCCACGACACCGCGCCCGCGGCCAGCAGCGCCAGCAATCCCAATCCCAGCGTGATGGCCAGCCCCGACCGCTCCGTCCGGCGGATGGCTTCGCGGCCGGCCTCGGACTCCCGCACCAGCGCCTTGTCCAGCCGGCTCGCGGCACTGATCACCGTGTCGGCGAACGGCTGTTCCACGCGCACGTTCGCCAGGGCGGCGCGGATGCTGGCCGAGTCGCGCGCGCCGGGCTCCACGGGCACGCGCAGGTGCCACTGCTCCGCCAAAGTGCGAAAGCGCACGAATTCCTGCAGCACGTCGCCGCCCAGCACCTCCGCGTGCCCCTCCAGCTGCCGGAACCCCGCCGCCTCGTCCGCCCGCGACTCGGCGTACAGCTCCAGCGGCTCCGCCGACCCGTTGATGGAGGCCATGAACACCATCAACGCCTCGCGCGACAGGTCGAACTGCAGCCGGCCCAGGAGGGTGCGCGCCTGGTCGGCGTGGTCCTCTACCCGCGCGCGCACCCGGTCCACCCGCTGCTGCACCAGCAGGGGGACGATGACCAGCGCGGCCAGCGCCAGCAGCACGAACAGGCTGGCCAGCACGCCAAGCCACCGCGGCGGCCCGGCGACGAGTGCGGCGGGTCTGGCGGGTCTGGCGGGTCTGGCGGGCGGGGCGGGGGATTCGGCCGACGCTTCCACGGACATGTCCCGGCACGGGGTCAAGGATCGCGCCACCCGGCGGATCCGCCATCACACGGAGAACGCAGCGGCACGGAGCGAGATCCATCCACCCCCGTTCCCCTGCGTTCCGTTCTCGCCCGTCCCGTTCTCCGCGGCCGCGCTACACGGGACCGGAGGGCCTGCCCGTGCCCGCCGGGTCGTCGAACGCGGCCAGGGCGGGGTTGAAGCCGCGCTCCTCCAGCGAGCGGGCCGCCTTGCGGGGATACACGCGCCGCGCGATGTCCGGCGCGAACCGCAGCCCCACGGTGCCCACCAGCGAAAGGGCCAGCACCAGCAGCGCGATGGTGGCGCCCACGGCCGGGAGCCCCGCCGTGACGGCGATTCCGGCCAGCAGGATGGAGAACTCGCCGCGGGGCACCAGCGTGAGCCCCAGGGACAGCGCGTTGCGCTTCGGCAGCCCGTCGCGCCGGCCGATCCACATCCCCGCGCCCACCTTGAGGATGACACCGATCACGGCCAGGATCAGCGCGTACGGCCACACGCCCGCGAAGGTGGACGGGTCCAGCGACAGGCCGAATCCCAGGAAGAAGACGGCCGCGAACAATCCCTGCAACGGGCCGAACAGCCGCTCCGCGCGCTCCTTGTGCTCCGTCTCCGCCAGCAGCAGCCCGGCCAGGAAGGCGCCGATGGCCTCCGACAGTCCCGCCGCGAGCGCGCCCCACGAAAGCAGCAGCACCACACCGCCGGTAAGGAGGAGGAACAGGTCGTCGCTGTCCAGGTCGAACGCGCGGTCCAGCACGGGGCGGGCGTACAGCGCCAGCCCCACGATGGCCGCGAAGAACAGCAGCGCCTTGACGATGCCCCACAGGGCCATCCCCGCGCTGGGGTCGGCGGACAGCACGGCGCCGGAGAGCACGGCCAGGAACAGGGCCATGAACAGGTCCTCGAACACCAGCACCCCCAGCGCCACCTCCGTCTCCGGGTCCGCCGCGCGGCGCAGCTCGATGGTGCTCTTGGCGATGATGGCGCTGGACGACACGTAGAACGCGCCGCCCATCAGCAGCGCGCCCGTCCATCCGCCGCCCACCCACGCGCCCACCAGAAAGCCGGCGGGAAAGCAGACCAGCAGGTCGATGCTCCCGTTGCGGAGGATGCGGCGCCGGTCGCGCAGCAGGGCGCCCACGGAGAACTCCAGTCCCATGAAGAAGAGGAGGAGCACCACGCCCAGCGTGGCCAGCGCCTCCACCAGGTGGTCGTCCAGGTCCAGCGGCCGCAGGCTCATCCCCAGCAGGATGAACGCGGGGATCACGGATTGGCGCAGCTTGTCGAAGAGCAGGCCGGCAAGGGCGAGGGCGGCCAGTACGGCGCCGGCGCCCAGCAGGAACTCGCCGTGCACGGGGCTACGCCGGCCCGCCGCGCAGCAGGTCGCCGAAGCGTCCCACCTGCTCGCGGTCGCCCACCACCATCAGCGTGTCGCCGGCGGCGATGCGCTCGTCCGGCTGGGGGTTGGGGATCGCCTTGCCGTCGCGCAGGATGGCGATGACGCTGGCCCCCGTGCGCTCGCGGACGGCGGCCTGCAGCAGGCTCTTGCCGTCCAGCGGAGAACCGGCGCCCACCTTCATCCACTCTACCGAAAGCTGGTCGAGCACCATCTCCATGGACTCCGCCACCACGGGCTGAAAGTAGGCGCCGCCCAGGATTGCCCCCAGCTTTCGCGCCTCCGAATCCTCCATGCGGATGGCGTAGGCGGGGTAGTCCTCGCCCCGCTCGAAGAAGTAGATCTCGCGGTGCCCGGAGTTGTGGATGATGATGGTGAGCCGGTCGCTGTCGTTGGTGATGACGGCGAACTTCTTTCCCACGCCGGGCAGGTCGTGCTCGCGGATGTCCATCGCTCTATGCGTTCGGGTTGCGGGCAGATGGGTGAAAGCACCGTGATGGCGGGGCTCCGGATCCATCCGCCGCGGCGTCGACGATTTTTCCCCAGGGGCGGCGCGGGAGGCTGCCGTCCAGGCGCGTTCCCGGCGAGCATACGGCCCGCCGCGTCCGCGGCGCAAGCGCGGCGGGCTACCAGCTCCCGCGGCGGGCGGTGACGCCGGGCGGAAGGCGGGCATCCTCCACCACGAAGCGCCCCTCGCGCACGGGGAGCACGGCCCACGCGCCGTCCTGGAACTGGAGGCAGGCATGAAAGGCGGCGTGCGGTCCCCGTGCGAACGGGGGAAACATGAGGTTCACGCGGCCTTGCGCGTCGCACAGGACCACGCGGGGATGGACCGGATTCGCGTCCGTGCCCGTGAGCACCAGCTGGTCGCTCATCTTCGTGCCGCGGACGATGCGGAGCATCCCCAGCGCGTCGCCGCCAAGGGTCCGGGGGGCGCGCGTGGACCGGGGCGACTCGAACGCCACCAGCGTCATCTCCACCCGCTCGTCCATCACGTCCAGCGGCTCGTGTGTGTACCACGCGACCGGGCGGCCCGTGTGCAGGTCGTACAAGGTGTGCGTCTCCTGGGCAAGGTCCCCGTCCTTCCACAGGGAGCTCAGCCGCAGGAATCCGGCGGGCCGCAGGTCCCACGCGTGCGCCGGTGCATTCCACCGTCCACACGGGCCGCGTGAAGGCGGCGGAGTCCCACTCCAGCGCCTGGACGCGGATGGTGGCGCCGGGCACGGTTTCATCCTCCCCCTCCGGCCACAGCTCGACCGCGTCCACCAGCAGCAGGAGCTGCCGCTCCGGCCTGTACACCTCCACGCTCACGATGGAGGCGTTGTGAAGGTGCTCGTAGCCGATTCCGCCGCCCCCGTCCGAGCGGTGCTCGGCAGAGGTGGTGCGGGTCATCTGCGCGGCGGCAGGGGAGGCGTCGGCGGCGGCGAGCAGGACCGCGGCCAGGGTCGTGGAAAGGCGGCGCATGGATCGGCGGGGGAAGGGGGGACGGAGAACCGGACCTACGATGCGCGGCCTTTCCCCCGCGTGCAAGCAGCACGGCCCGGGGGAGATGGACGGAGCGACGCGTTGTGCGTTGCGGCGGATTGTTTTATCGTCGTTGCGTAAGTTGTCCACTTCCACACTTCATGCACTCACGCACCCTTCTCCGGATGCCCGCCTCGAAGTCCAGGGCCGCCCCCAAACGTACGCGAAAGCCGTCTCCGCAGCGCCTGCGCAAGCTGCTGGCGACGGAGTGGGGCTATTGGGACCGCGGGATGATCCGCATCGCGGGCGTGGACGAGGTGGGGCGCGGGCCGCTGGCGGGGCCCGTGGTGGCCGCGGCCGTCATCCTCCCGGAATCCACCTGGATCGACGGGGTGGACGACAGCAAGCGCCTGAACGCCGGCCGGCGCACGGACCTGTACCAGAAGATCGTGCAGTCGGCCCTCGTGTTCGGCATTGGCGCGGCGTCGGCGCGGGAGATCGACCGCATCAACATCCGCCGCGCCACGGCCCTGGCCATGCAGCGCGCCATCGCCCGGCTGGGAGGCGTGGACCACCTGCTGGTGGACGGCCTGGCCGTGCCCGAGCTGGGGACGGAGACGCACACGGCCATCGTGGGCGGCGACGGGTGGGTGCACTGCATCTCGGCCGCGTCCATCATCGCCAAGGTGACGCGCGACCGGCTGATGGCGCGGCTGGCGGGGCGCTACCCGGAGTACGGCTGGTCGCGCAACATGGGCTACGGCACGCCGGAGCACCTGCGGGCACTGGACCGGCTGGGCCCCACGCCGCACCACCGCCGCTCGTTCCAGCCCTGCCAGCTGGACTTCGCCGAGGCGCTGCTCGACGCGGAGGCCGGCGACACGCTTCTGGACGCCGCGTCGGACGACGCGCTGCTCGACCCCGAAGCCGTCGACGCGCTGGCGGCCGAGGCCGGCGAAATGCTGCTCGTCGACGCCGAAGCCGGCGACTGACCGCTTTCCTTCCCGAACCGCACCGGACCCGATGCACACCGAGCACCTCCAGAACGTTCGTCCCGCGGGCGTGCTGTTCGGCTGGTTCGTGAGCGTGGCCGTCGTCTCGCTCATCGCCCTGGTGCTGGCCGTGACGGGCATCGTGGACCCGGAGGCGAGCGGCAGCGGCGGCCTGTGGGGCGTGCTGGCGATCGCCGTAGGTTTCTTCGTCGGCGGATGGTTCGTGGGCTCGCGGCTGGGCGTCGCGCCCATCCTGCACGGCGTGGCGATGGGGGTCGTCTCCATCCTCGTCTGGTTCCTGGCGAATCTGCTCGCCGGCGAGACGGTCGCCGACAGCGCGTGGGTCAGCGGCTCCGAGACCTACTACGCGGGGCTGCTCCTGCTGCAGATGGTCGCCGCCGGACTGGGGGCCAGCGTGTCGTCGCGGTCCAGGCGGCGGGCGACGGTGGCGTCGTGAGGCGCGAGAGAATCGAGGGAATAGGGAATAGGGAATAGGGAATAGGGAAGAGCCTGCAGATGGATCTGCGGCGCTTCGGCATCCGGCCGGGGCGCCGTTTTGGTTCGTATGCAAGGGCGTTGGTAGACCGGTTGCTGCCGGCGAGGGGACGGCATCCGCGTTTTTCGGAGGAGGATGGTGGCCGCACGGAGCGGAGATCCGCCCATGCACAGATCCATCTGATCGCGATCAGTAAAAGGCGGCTCGGGTAGAGGTTGGTCACCCGACGATCACGCGCGATGTGTGCCGACGCGGATGCTGGGAAACTTCCGATTGTCGATCCGCCGTATCACATCCGCGAGAGCGATCGCACGTCTCCCCCGGATCGAGGCACAGGCGATGGGCAAGCTGCTGTTGTGGATCGGGATCATCGTCGCGCTCATCGCGGCGGACCGCGCACTGCTGGCGATGGAATCCGCGG